>NZ_JBQKLL010000034.1:0-39531 GCF_052116245.1 Blautia sp. Sow4_E7 | reverse complement strand
AAATGGATGCTCTTTTTTCATTCACTTGATAGGTGAAAAGCAATATTCAGCAAAATACAGTAACTATATGGCTTTCAGCCACTTTCACGGCTGTGCCGTGAATAATATAGGTTTACTTACATTTTTGAAAAAAATAAAGTATAATAAGTACATAAAAACCAAGTACAATTTACATGAAAATCAGGGGTCATTTCATTCAAATTTACTGAGTGAAAGATCCCTTTTTTAATGTGATGTATCTGTAAAATGAAAGAGAGGTAGCTATAATGAAAAGAATTAAAGCAGCGTGTATCACTCAGACATTGTGTTTTTCCAACCATGACGGGGAAACGACAGAGTATGCAAAAAAGGCAGTTGTACAGGAGTATGAAAAGTACAAAGAGCAGTTGGATAAGAGCGGTGCAAAGTACAAAATCTTATCAGAAAAAACGAATGAAGACGGTTCTATTGTGATCGAAATTAAGAAACAGTACAATTCTTCTCCGGTTGGTGAATATCTGAATTAAATAATTTGCAAATCTAAGACAGTCGTGAAAACATTACTTATGAGTTTTTGCGACTGTATTTTTGAGAAATAAATCAGCATAAACTAATTATCCATTTACGCTTTCTAAAGATAATTAACGATACATCAAAACTGCACCATACTTCTTTTGTTTCTTGTTAATTTCCTCGTACTTTTCCTTTTTATCAAATCAGCTGGTAACACGATTTCTAACGCATCTGCAACATCTACGATTCTAATCCTGTTCTGTGTCATTTCCAGTCCTTCTTCTGAGATATTATGGTTATATGGTACCTTATAAATGGGAAATTTACAAAGGTTAAGCGTATAACCCATTACAAAATTTGCATTCGGTTTTTGTGATGTTTTACTATTACATTACACATTTACGGTGTTTTTGCTGAAATTCAAGCAACAAATTTGTACGATAATAGTGTTGACATTGGATGGCAAAGTATGATATCTTTCAAATTATGAGTTAGACACGGGTAACTAAAAATATTCTTATAGAACTCAAGTAATCATAATTAAAAATTTATTAGCAAAAAGCTGATACCATAACATGAAAAGGAGGATTCTGGTTATGAGAAATAGTGTTATAGGCTTGTGTTGATATATCAGAATGATAGTAAATAAAGGGAAGGAAAACTCCCACAGGAGAACAGAAAGAAGATGAAAAATCCTTTAAAAGTAATATGGATCGTGCTTGGCTTTCTTTGCCTGGGACTTGGTACGATAGGAATTGTACTTCCTATTCTGCCAACCGTTCCGTTTTATATGGCAACACTGTTTTGCTTTGCAAAGAGTTCAAAGAAATTGCACGACTGGTTTGTAGAAAAAAATTTATATAAGAAACATCTGGACAGTTTTATTCAGAAAAGAGCCATGACAAGAGGGACTAAATGCAAGATTATCGGAATGGTAACGGTAGTCATGGCAATCGGCTTTATCTGCATGAAGAATGTAGTGATTGGAAGAATTTGTATCGCAGTGGTTTGGGTATGCCACCTGTTATATTTCTTCCTGAGAGTGAAAACTTTAAAACCAGGAGAAGAGGTACTGAAAGGTGCAGAAGCGGAATAGTAAGATGAATAAAACTGAAAAGAAACGGCAAAAAGAACAATATGTTGTAGAAGAAATGATCCGTCTGTACTGCTGGAAAAACCATCCGAAAGAAAAAAGACAGGAGGGGAAGATGTGTCCTGACTGTCAAAGGCTTTCGGATTATGCAAAACAAAGAAGTCAGAAGTGTCCATTTATGGAAGAAAAAACGTTTTGTGCGAACTGTAAGGTACATTGTTATAAGCCAGAAATGAGAGAACAGATTCGACAGGTCATGCGTTTTTCAGGACCAAAGATGTTATTATACCATCCAGTCCTTGCAATATGGCATTTGGTATCTAGTAAAAGAGAAGCGAAAAAATAAACAAAAGGTTTCACATATTTTTTACAAAACAATTAGCACTCACCTCTTGACAGTGCTAACAATCAGTGATATATTAAAAACCGTAATAAGAAACTACCTATACAAAACGCAGCCCCTGCGAGTTACTTTTTTAAAGAGCCGCGGCAGCTGCGTTTTATATATAAAAATAGGTGGGTGGAATTATTTTCATTCACCCAAGCTGAAGGAGGAGAGCCTATGAACATCAGCAAATTTACGCAGAAATCCGTACAGGCTGTTCAGGATCTGGAGAAGGTTGCTTACGAATACGGCAATCAGGAAATCGAACAGGAGCATCTGTTATATACCCTCCTGACACAGGAAGACAGCCTGATTCTCAAACTGATTGAGAAAATGGAAATAAATAAAGATTATTTTATTGATACTGTAAAGAAAGCTCTGGATGCCAAGGTAAAGGTATCCGGCGGAGAACTCAGATTCGGACAGTATCTGAATAAGGCTTTGGTAAATGCAGAAGATGAAGCTAAGGCAATGGGAGATGAATACGTATCCGTAGAGCATCTTTTCCTGTCCCTGCTGAAATATCCAAGCCCCAGCATGAAGAAAATCTGGAGCGAATTTGGCATTACCAAAGAGCGCTTCCTGCAGGCACTTTCCACAGTACGTGGAAACCAGCGTGTAGTAAGCGACAATCCGGAAGCCACTTATGATACTTTAAATAAATATGGCGAAGATCTTGTGGAAAAGGCAAGAAGCCAGAAGCTGGATCCGGTCATTGGACGTGACAGTGAGATCCGGAATGTGATCCGTATTCTTTCCCGTAAGACCAAGAACAATCCGGTTCTCATCGGTGAACCTGGTGTTGGTAAAACAGCCGCTGTGGAAGGTCTTGCACAGCGAATTGTAGCAGGAGATGTTCCGGAAGCACTGAAGGATAAGAAAATTTTTGCCCTGGATATGGGCGCCCTGGTAGCAGGTGCCAAATACCGTGGTGAATTTGAGGAACGTCTGAAAGCAGTTCTGGAAGAGGTGAAAAAGAGCGAAGGTCAGATCATCCTGTTTATTGATGAGCTTCACCTGATCGTTGGCGCAGGTAAGACGGATGGCGCAATGGACGCCAGCAATATGCTGAAACCAATGCTTGCCCGTGGCGAGCTTCATTGTATCGGTGCCACTACATTAGACGAATACCGTCAGTATATTGAGAAGGATGCTGCACTGGAACGTCGTTTTCAGCCTGTTATGGTAGATGAGCCAACTGTGGAGGATACCATTTCTATCCTTCGTGGTCTGAGAGAACGTTACGAAGTATTCCATGGTGTTAAAATCACAGACAGTGCACTTGTTGCAGCTGCAACACTTTCACATCGCTATATTACAGACCGTTTTCTTCCGGATAAGGCAATTGACCTGGTAGATGAGGCCTGTGCTCTGATCAAAACAGAGCTGGATTCCATGCCAACTGAGCTGGATGAGCAGCGCCGTAAAATCGATCAGATGAAAATGGAAGAGCTGTCTCTGAAGAAGGAGACCGATAATTTAAGTAAAGAGCGTCTGGAAGAGCTCCAGAAGGAGCTTGCGGAAATGCAGGATTCTTTCAACACCCAGAAAGCTCAGTGGGAGAATGAGAAACATTCTGTAGAGAAGCTTCAGAAGCTTCGTGAACAGATTGAGGATATGAACAAACAGATCCAGATTGCAAGACAGAACTATGATCTGGAGAAAGCTTCCGAACTGCAGTATGGCGAGCTGCCGACATTACAGCAGCAGCTGGAAATCGAAGAACGCAATACAAAAGAGAGCGACAGAAGCCTTGTTCACGAGGTAGTAACAGACGATGAAATCGCAAGGATCATTTCCCGCTGGACCGGCATTCCGGTAGCAAGACTGACAGAGGGAGAGCGTGCCAAACTGCTTCATCTGGAAGATGAGCTCCACAAACGTGTTATCGGTCAGGACGAGGGTGTACGCCGTGTAACCGATGCCATCCTTCGTTCCAAAGCAGGAATCAAAGATCCTACCAAGCCAATCGGTTCCTTCCTGTTCCTTGGACCTACCGGTGTTGGTAAAACAGAGCTTGCCAAAACCCTTGCCCAGACACTTTTCGATGATGAGCAGAATATGGTCCGTATTGATATGAGTGAGTATATGGAGAAATATTCTGTATCCAGACTGATCGGAGCGCCTCCGGGATATGTAGGATATGAGGAAGGCGGACAGCTTACAGAGGCCGTACGCCGGAAACCATACAGTGTAGTTCTTTTTGATGAGATTGAGAAAGCACATCCGGATGTATTCAATGTGCTTCTGCAGGTCCTGGATGACGGCCGTATCACTGATTCCCAGGGACGTACTGTGGACTTCAAGAACACCATTCTGATCATGACTTCCAATATCGGATCCCCGTATCTGCTGGATGGCATTGATGAAAACGGCGAGATTAAGGAAGAGGCACAGAAAGAGGTTATGGATGACCTGCGCGGACATTTCCGTCCAGAATTCCTGAACCGTCTGGATGAGATCATCATGTTCAAACCATTGACAAAAGACAACATCGGTAGTATCGTTGACCTGATGGTAAAAGAGCTGAACGACCGTCTTGCCGACCAGGAGCTTTCCCTGGAGCTGACAGATGCAGCCAAGAAAGATGTTATTGAAAATGGTTATGATCCTGTCTACGGTGCAAGACCGCTGAAACGTTATCTCCAGAAATATGTGGAGACATTGACTGCACGTAAGATCCTTTCTGGTGAGGTTCATACGGGAGATACACTGGTATTGGATCTTGAGAATGGAGAGTATGTGGTTAAAGTGAAGTAAGATGACGAATAGAGAAATGCAGTGAATCAACTTAAAATATGCGAAAAGTTAATGCTGCTATCTGTGCGTCCATGGAAAACCATCAATAAAAAGTTGCTGTTACATGTATGGACAGTAATAAAACGCAAAGGAGAACCAATCTTATGATACCAAAAGATCCTATGATTCTGCTTAGTTACGTAAACACCCAGCTTCGGGACTACTATGATTCCCTGGACGCCCTGTGCACCTGTCGCGGCCTGAACAAGGAATCACTGCTGGATAAGATGGATTCCATCGACTATCACTACGACGAAGAGACCAATCAGTTTATCTGAATCTTTCATATGCAATCATTCAATACCGCTTGCCAAACCTGTGAAACCAGGTTGGCAGGCGGTATTTTTTTATGTACTAGGAAATTCCGTTGGAATTCCCTAGTACATAAAAAAGCCCTACCGGGCAGGATCGCACTGCGGCGGAAAGGTAGATGTCGCCGAGGGCGACCCGCCGCAAGAAAGAATCCTGCAAAGCAGGATTCTTTCTTGCGCGGGCAACGCGTCAAAGTTAACGCTTGCAGATGCTCCATAATAATTAGCCGGGCAAAACAAACATATCTTCAAAATTCCATAATCTTGAATCAATAAATCTTAAAACTTTATAAACTGCACAAAAAACAATTGCATTTTTTGGAAGAAAGTATAAACTATAAAATTAGTCGGCTAACTAATTTGAGAGAGCTGAAAAAACTACTGTTCAGGTCTGAAACAGCAGCCTGAAATTTTGTGCAGCGGAATCTTAATCTTCCATGTATTACGATTCCAAACAGCAAGTGAGGTGAGAATTTGGAAAACGACAATGAGAAAAGTATTCAACGTCTGATCATGGAGATCAGCCGCATGTATATGGAAAAATGCTTTGGCAAACTAAAGAATCTGGGAATCCATCCAAGACAGATGCCAATCCTGGCAGTTTTGTGGAAAGAAGACGGATGCAGCCAGAAAGAACTGGCCAGCCAGTTAGGTGTGAAGCCGCCTACGGTTACCGTAAGCATCCAGCGTCTGGAAAAGACCGGTATCATAGTCCGGAAGCAGGATGAAAAAGACCAGCGTATAAGCCGGATCTATCTTACCGAGGAAGGCAGAGCGATCATTAAAGAAGGCATGCGTATGGCAAAAGAAGGGGAAGAATATCTTCTGACCGGATTTTCCGAAAGTGAGTTGTGCCTGATGAAGCGTTTCTGTGTACAGATCAAAGAAAACATTGCAGCAATGCCAGGCCCGGAGCTTTCCCCGGAAGAAATGCCCCTGCCTATGCGGCATTTCTGCCATAAAGAGTAAAAACTAAAACAACAAGAAAGGACAACTAAGGCATGATTAAATTAATGAAATATCTGAAAAAATCAGCAGGCTACATCGCCCTGATCATTGGACTGCTGTTTTTGCAGGCATACTGTGATCTGTCCTTGCCGGATTATACCTCCAAGATCATCAATGTAGGTATCCAGCAGGGCGGTATCCCCAACGGTGTTCCGGAAAAAATGCGCCAGAGCACCATGGAGAACCTGCAGATCTTTATGGACGAAGATACACAGAAAGAAGTTCAGAACGCTTATGTTCTGGATGGAGACACCTATGAACTGAAAGATGGCATTACAGGGGATAAACGTGAGGAATTAAACGATCTTCTGTGCAAACCTCTGATGATGTACACCTCTTTTACCTCTGGCAGTGAAGAGAGCCAGAAAATGCTTTCCCAGATGCAGGTACCGGAAGGAACGGACCCAATGCAGGTTCTGTCAGCAATGCCGGAGGATGCGAAAAAACAGATGCTGGAGGCTGCAGATGAGAAGCTTTCCGACATGCCGGAATCCATTATTACACAGGCCGCTGTCAGTGGTGTGAAAGCAGAATACGAAGCTATGGGCGAGAATCTGGATGCAATTCAGATGAATTACATCCGGACATCCGGGATCCAGATGGTTCTGATGGCGCTGGTGATCATGCTGGCCGCAGTAAGTGTTACCTTCCTTTCAGCAAGAGTGGCAGCAGCCCTTGGACATGATCTGCGAGATAATGTATACCGCAAGGTCATTCATTTCTCCAGTAACGAATATCATAAATTTTCCACTGCATCCCTGATCACGCGAAGTACCAACGATGTGCAGCAGGTACAGCAGGTTATGACCATGATGTTCAGAATCGTTCTGTATGCGCCCATCCTTGGCATCGGAGGCGTGATCAAGGTTCTCCAGACCGATTCCTCTATGACCTGGATCCTTGGAGCTGCAGTAGCCATCATTCTGATTGTTATTTTTGTACTGTTTCAGATTGCAATGCCGAAATTCACAAGGCTGCAGACTCTCATTGACCGTTTGAACCTGGTAACCAGGGAAATCCTTACCGGAATCCCGGTTATCCGCGCGTTCAGCCGTGAGAAGCATGAGGAAGAGCGCTTTGAAAAAGCAAATATGGATCTGACAAAGACAAACCTGTTTGTAAACCGCTGTATGACATTTATGATGCCGATCATGATGCTGATCATGAACGGTGTATCTGTAGCGATTATCTATTTCGGTGCACATGGCGTTGACAACGGAACTATGCAGGTAGGAAACATGATGGCATTTATCCAGTATGCAATGCAGATCATCATGTCCTTCCTGATGATCACGGCAATCTCCATTATGCTTCCAAGAGCAAATGTTGCAGCCGGACGTATCTGTGAAGTTCTGGAGATGGAGCCATCTGTAAATGATCCGGAAGAGCCGGTCGTCCCGGACAGACAGGAAAAAGGAACTGTAGAATTTGACCATGTAAGCTTCGCTTATCCGGAAGCCGGGGAAAATGTCATCAACGATATTACCTTTAAGGCAGAAAAAGGCCAGACTGTTGCCATCATCGGAAGTACCGGAAGCGGCAAGAGTACACTGATCAACCTGATCCCCAGATTTTATGATGCAACGAAGGGCTGTGTAAAAGTAGATGGTGTGGATGTACGAAATATGACTCAGCATGAGCTTCGTGACCGTCTGGGCTATGTACCTCAGAAGGGTGTCCTGTTCTCTGGAACCATCGATTCCAACATTCGTTACGGTAAGCCGGATATGCCAGAGGAAGATGTAAAACTGGCAGCTCAGATCGCACAGTCCGATGACTTTATTGAAGCGAAACCGGAAGGCTACAAAGCACCTATTTCCCAGGGAGGAAACAATGTATCCGGAGGCCAGAAGCAGCGTCTTTCCATTGCAAGAGCCATTGCCAAGAAGCCGGAGATCCTGATCTTTGACGACAGCTTTTCCGCTCTTGACTTCAAGACAGACAGTAAGCTCCGCCAGGCCCTGAAGGAGAAGACAAAGGACATTACCACCATTATCGTGGCACAGCGAATCAGTACCATCCTGAATGCAGACCAGATCATTGTACTGGATGACGGAAATATGGCCGGTATCGGCACCCACAAGGAGCTGATGAAGAACTGCGAGGTTTACCGTCAGATCGCCATGTCACAGCTTTCAGAGGAGGAATTAGCATGAGTGAAAACAGAGCCAGAGGCCCTATGATGGGCGGCCACCGGAGCCGTGCAATGAACTCCGGGGAAAAGGCAAAAGACTTTAAAGGAGCAATGAAACGGCTTGTAAAATACATGGAACGCTATAAATTCCGTTTCATTCTCATGTTCTTATTTGCAATTGCAGGAACTATTTTTAATATTGTAGGCCCGAAGATCCTTGGAAAAGCAACCACTGAGCTTTTTAACGGACTGGTAGCCAAGGTAAACGGTACAGGAAGCATTGATTTTGGAAAAATCGGATACATTCTTATGTGGACATTGGGACTGTATGTGGCAAGTGCCTGCTTCTCCTTTATCCAGGGCTATGTGATGACCGGAATTTCCAATGATGTTACCTACAATTTACGAAAAGATATTTCAAAGAAATTCAGCCGTCTCCCAATGAATTATTACGAGAGCCGGACAAACGGAGAAATCCTTTCCCGTGTTACAAATGATGTGGATACCCTTCAGATGAGCCTGAACCAGAGTATTACCCAGCTGATCACATCTGTTACCACCCTGGTCGGTGTGTTTGTGATGATGCTTTCCATCAACGTGTGGATGACTCTGGCAGCCCTTCTCATTCTGCCCCTGTCCATGATCATTATCAATTTTGTTATGAAACACTCCCAGAAATATTTCCAGGCACAGCAGAAATATTTAGGTGAGGTAAACGGCCAGATCGAGGAAAACTACGGCGGACACAATGTAGTGAAGGTATTTAATAAAGAAGAGGATGCAGTTGCCGAATTTGAAAAAGACAACCAGAAGCTTTACGAATCTGCATGGAAATCCCAGTTCTTTTCCGGAATCATGATGCCGGTCATGCAGTTTGTTGGAAACCTTGGATATGTTATGGTAGCCCTTCTTGGCGGCTGGTTTACCATCAAAGGAGCCATTGAAGTGGGAGATATCCAGTCCTTCTTCCAGTACATCCGTAACTTTACCCAGCCCATCCAGCAGATCGCGCAGGTCACCAACCTGCTCCAGTCCTCAGCAGCCGCTTCCGAGCGTGTGTTTGAGTTCCTGGATGAGGAGGAAGAGGAAACCACCAGAGAGAACGCTGTTTCCATTGACGGACTGAACGGAAATGTAGAATTTGACCACGTAAGCTTTGGCTACAATCCGGAGAAGATCATTGTCCATGACTTTTCCGCAAAGGTCAAAGATGGCCAGAAGATCGCCATCGTTGGTCCTACCGGTGCTGGAAAAACCACCATGGTCAAGCTGCTTATGCGTTTCTATGATGTAAACAGCGGCTCCATCCGGGTAGATGGCCATGATGTAAAAGATTTCAACAGAAGCGAGCTTCATGAAATGTTTGGTATGGTGCTCCAGGACACCTGGCTGTTCTCTGGAACCATTATGGAAAACATCCGTTATGGACGGCTGGATGCCACGGACGAAGAGGTAATTGCAGCAGCGAAGGCAGCCCACATCCACAACTTTATCATGCAGCAGCCAGGAGGCTACAACATGGTACTGGATGAGGAGACCAGCAACGTTTCCCAGGGACAGAAACAGCTTCTCACCATCGCAAGAGCTATTCTTGCTGATAACAAGATCCTGATCCTGGATGAAGCCACCTCTTCTGTTGATACCAGAACAGAGGTGCAGATCCAGAAGGCCATGGATAACCTGATGAAGGGCAGAACCAGCTTTGTTATCGCCCACAGACTTTCCACCATCAAGGACGCAGACCTGATCCTGGTTATGAAGGATGGCGATATTATCGAGCAGGGCAGCCACGAAGAGCTTCTGGCCAAGAAAGGCTTCTACGCAGATCTTTATAACAGCCAGTTTGATAAGACGCAGAGCGCGTAAAAGCAATCTAAGCAGATTGGAAGCATTCTGTAAAAGCAAATAGAGAAAAAGATGGCAGCAGTTTTTTCGGAAAATATACGGAAAAACTGCTGTTTTTTTCGTGGATAAACAGCTGAAATCCATGGATTTGCTGTCTGTACTTTTACTCTCAGATAATGTATAATGGAGCAAAGTTTCCGCCAAAAAGGAGCGTACACAAAATGACAATTGACAATAAAGACGGAGCAGTTTTTCTTGCATACGTTACAGATAAATTAAAAACCAGGATCGCCCGTATCAGCGAGTCCATTCTGGAAGGCCAGAAGGATATCGAGGGAATGCATGAATACTACTGGGAAAATTACACCGAGATGGACCAGTACGGCTACGAAAATTTCGATAACCAGCAGGCACTTCTTCACCAGATCAATGCCAACGAGCAGCAGATCCATCTGCGAAAAAGATTTCGTAAAATGCTGGATTCTCCTTTCTTCGGCAGGGTGGATTTCGTATTTGATGGGGAGGACGAGCCGGAGGTTTTCTATATTGGGATTGGAAATTTCGCAGAGGAGGCAGGCCATACGCCGCTGATTTACGACTGGCGTGCCCCTGTCAGCGGCCTTTTCTACGACTATGACAAAGGCCCCGCTTCCTACCAGGCCCCTCTTGGAACCATCTGCGGCGAAATTGTCTCCAAGTGGCAGTATAAGATCCGAAACGGCCGCATGGTCTACCAGTTTGAAAGCGATGTGAAGATTGATGATGAGATCCTCATGGCAGAGCTTGGCAGCGGTGGCAGTACTGCATTGAAAAATATTGTCCGTACCATCCAGAAGGAACAGAATGCCATTATCCGGAACACCAAGGACAAGATCATGGTGATCCAGGGCGCAGCCGGAAGCGGTAAGACTTCCATTGCCCTGCACAGGATTGCCTATTTATTGTACCACGACCGCCAGAATATGAAGTCCTCCAATATCCTGATCCTGTCGCCAAACAGCATCTTTTCGGACTATATTTCCCATATCCTTCCAGAGCTTGGAGAAGAGAATATTAAGGAAATGAGTTTCGACCTTTTTGCCTACAGACAGCTGAAAGACACCGTATCCGACTGTGAGGACCGTTACGACCAGATCGAGCGCAGCTTGAATTTCCCGGATATGCCTTCCTTATATAAAGAAAAACAGTCCAGGGAGTTTCTGAACCAGATGGAAGGCTGCCTCACCTCCTTGGAGGATGAGCTGATGAATTTCCACGACGTGGAATATAAGAACTTTACGAAAAAAGAAGAGGAGATCATCGACCTTTTCTATTTCAAATTCCAGGACATTCCTCTGCTTTCCCGTATGGAGGCTGTGGCAGAGAATTTCATTGACGAGGTAGAGACACTCAGGGACAATGACATGGACGAAGAAGAGCGCGCTATTGTAATGGAGAAATTTATGAACATGTATGAGACACAGGATCTCTACGTGATCTACAGCCGTTTCCTGGAAAGCTGCGGTTATCCGGGGCTTCCCCATGTACAGCTTCAGGATCGGAAGCTTCGGTACGAGGATGTATATCCGGTACTTTACATGAAATACCGCCTCCTTCGCCAGACCAGCCACAACGGCATCAAGCACCTGGTAGTGGACGAAATGCAGGATTACTCCAGGCTTCAGTATCTGATCATCAGGATGATGTTCCCCTGCCGCATGACCATTCTGGGAGACAAAGCCCAGACCATGGAAGACGAGACCCAGGATGTCCTTGGCTTTTTACCGAAAATTTTCGGAAAAGATATCCGCAAGATCGTTATGAACAAAAGCTACCGAAACACCATAGAGATTGCTTCCTATGCCAATCAGCTTGTGGGGATCACGGATATGGACCTGTTCGAGCGCCACGGCGAACCAGTGGAGGAACAGTCTTTTAACGGGGGAAAGAAGCAGGCTATGGAAACAGCACTGGAGGAGATCGTGAACAGGCTCCAGCTTGGCGAAGAGCAGTTTGAGACAGCTGCGGTGATCCTTCGCACGGAAGCTGAGGCGAAAGAAGCAGCCCGTATTCTGAAAGAAAAGCTGGAAAATACAGGCTTTGATACAGAGAAAAGGTTCTCCTATCTGCACCGGGACAGCACCAGCTTCTGCAAAGGCCTGACTGTCACCACCTTCTACCTTGCAAAAGGACTGGAATTCGACCAGGTATTTTCCCTGTTTCCGTCGAAGGACCAGAGCCCGATCGCAAAGCAGGGACGGTATATTGCAGCAACCAGGGCACTTCACAAGCTGCATATGTACGAATATGGAAAATAAATATTACAAAAGTGTGACAGACAAAGTGTAGAATACAGGTAAAATTCCAGTCACTGGAACCTGTTGGGGACGTCTGAGAGGACATACCGCGTTCTGGCCATACATCTATATAGGAAAGGCAGTTCCATCGCAGTTATTGAACAATTGGCAATCCATACTGCTGACCAGGATTTTTATTGCAAATGTATAAAAATCGTCACGAAAGTTTATAATATTTTCACAGTAAATTTAGATTCCCCACTGGGAAATCCATTGACAGGCTTGTAATAAAATTGTAAAATATAGCCCGAGGGTTGTTATTCACCATGTTCGTAGAGAATGTTATTTGTGAATAGCTCCCCGTAAGGGACTTATAGAGAAAAGGCCGCCGGTCATTTTGTGGACGGCAGCGAAATAAGGAGGATACCATGAAGAATAAAAAGATTTTAGCAATCTTAACTATAGCAGCAACTGTATCTGTAGCCGCAACAGGCTGCAGCTTTGGCGGAGATGAGCCGGAAGAGCAGGTTGTGGTAGACGCTACCCCGACTCCGGAACCCACTTCCACCCCGACTCCGGAGCCGACGATCGCACCGAATGTACAGGACAGCACTTACACATCCAGCAACGGTGCCGTATCCATCAAGCTTCCAGATGCAACCTGGGCAAACAAGGCAGACGAAGCTGACATGCTCAGCTTTGAATCTCCAGAGCAGGGTAAGATCCTGATCCTTCACGGACAGGGCGAGGAGGACATGTCTTCTGCAATGCTTCCGGATACACAGGATCTGGCAGTAGCACTGGAGCAGGCTTCTGATCTTACAGAAGGAACAGATTTCGAAATCCAGGATTATACCACCAATACAGATGTAGAAGGTGTGGGCGTTTATTCCTACACTGTGAAATACACAGACACCACAAAGAGCGGTGGCTACACTTATGCGATCCATAAGATCTACAAGAGCTCTGATGAGTATTACAATATCTGTGGATCTGTTGTAGATGATGCTTCTTATTCTGGCATTAAGGCAGCCGTTGATTCCTTCGGAATCCTTGGAGATTCCACACTGAAGGCAGCTGCACCAGCCACATCTGGTGACAATACATCTTCTGATGGACAGACTGGCACTTCAGATGGTACAACAGATGGCACTACAGACGGTTCACAGTCTGGAACCACAGATTCTTCTTCATCAAGTGACGGAAGCAGCGATGGAACCATCAGCAACTCCGCAGGATTTACCCAGGAGCAGCTGACCGATACCAACCAGACCAGAACCATCTACCGTAACTCCGACGGACATCCGCTTGTTATCACTCCAGACGGAAACGGAAACTGGGTAGATTTCGATGGAAATACCTATCGTTTTGTAAACAATGAGGACGTTTACGATCAGAACGATGTGGATTATTACTGGCATGGTGAAGGTGCTGATGTATATTACATGCCTGTAGAGTAATCGTTATACCACAATAATAAAAGTTGACTTACACGGACACAGCTACCCGGGAAGGATGGCTGTGTCCGTGACGGTTGGAGGGAATATGGATAATTTTCAGGCTTATGGCGATTTTGCCAGAGTTTACGATATGTTCCAGGATAATGTAGACTACGAAACCTGGGGCAAATGGCTGAAGGAGCAGCTGACAGCTTATGGAATCACAGACGGACTGGTCCTGGATCTTGGCTGCGGTACCGGAACTATGACTGAGCTTCTGGCAGAGGCTGGTTACGATATGATCGGAGTGGATAATTCCGAGGAAATGCTGGCGGAGGCCATGGAGAAGCGTGTAGAGTCAGGACATGACATTTTATATCTTCTTCAGGATATGCAGGAGTTTGAATTGTATGGAACTGTGCGGGCTGTGGTGAGCGTATGCGACAGCCTGAACTACATAACAGAAGAAGAGGAACTGGAGCATGTATTTGCCCTGGTGAATAATTATCTGGATCCACAGGGGATTTTTCTGTTTGATATGAACACCATTTATAAGTATAAGAACATGATCGGGGATACCACCATTGCGGAGAACCGGGATGAGGGCAGCTTTATCTGGGAGAACAGCTATGATGAGGAAACCGGGATCAATACTTATGAGCTGGCGCTGTTTCTTCCAAGAGAAGACGGGCTTTATGAGAAGGATGAGGAAGTTCATTATCAGAGGGCGTATTCTCTGGAGAAGATCAAAGAGCTTATTAAGAAGGCCGGCATGGAACTGCTTGCAGTTTATGATGCCTATACCATGGAGCCGCCGAAAGAGGATAGTGGAAGACTTACCTTTGTGGTAAGGGAGCATGGGGAATCGCTGCGTAATGACGAAGCGTAGTATGCAGTTCCGAAATGAAGAATATATAGAAAAATAATTATCAGATAACAAGATAGATTGGAGAAAACATATGAATGATTATATCATCCGCGCGACTGCGGCTAACGATCAGATCCGCGCATTTGCGGCAGTGACTACCCAGATGGTGGAGACTGCAAGAGAGCATCACAATACAAGTCCGGTAGCCACTGCGGCGCTGGGAAGACTTCTCACGGCAGGAGCTATGATGGGCTCCATGATGAAAGGGGAGAAGGACGTTCTTACCCTTCAGATCAAGGCTGGCGGTCCGCTTCAGGGACTTACGGTAACTGCGGACTCCCAGGGAAATGTAAAAGGCTATGTAGGAAACCCGGATGTATGTATTCCGGCGAATTCCAAAGGCAAACTGGATGTTGCAGGAGCAGTTGGTCCTGGATTTCTGACAGTGATCAAAGATATGGGGCTGAAAGAGCCATACAGCGGACAGGTTATGCTGCAGACCTGCGAGATCGCAGAAGACCTGACCTACTATTTTGCAACCAGCGAGCAGGTGCCGTCCGCAGTCGGCCTTGGTGTTCTGATGAACAAGAACAACACGGTACGCCAGGCTGGCGGATTTATTGTACAGCTTATGCCATTTGCAGAGGAAGAAGTCATCTCCAGACTGGAGCAGAACGTCCAGAAGATCAGCTCTGTTACCAATCTGTTAGAAGAAGGACATACTCCGGAGAGCCTGCTTGAAAAAGTGCTTGAGGGATTTGACATGCAGATCAACGAGAAAACAGACACCCGTTTCCACTGCAACTGCTCCAAAGAAAGAGTAGAGAAAGCACTGATCAGCATTGGCAGAAAAGAGTTAAACGAAATGATCCAGGAAGGCAAGCCAATCGAAATGAACTGCCATTTCTGCAATACCAATTATAACTTTACTGTGGAAGAACTGAAAGAGATTCTTAGAAGATGTAAATAATCTGAGACGAGAGAGGAACAGGATATGAATCAGGGATTTATTAAAGTAGCGGCAGGTACGCCGCAGATCACAGTTGCAGACTGCAAGGCAAACACCAGGGCAATTCTGGAACTGATCCATGAAATGGAAGAGCAGCATGCCAAGATCATGGTACTGCCGGAGCTTTGTATCACAGGCTATACCTGCCAGGATCTTTTTTTTCAGAGAAGACTTCTGGACAGCGCATGGGAGAGCCTTCTGACCATTGCCGAAGAGACAGAAGAGGTAGATGCGCTGATCTTCGTGGGACTGCCAATGCGGATGAATGGCAAGCTTTATAATGTGGCAGCAGCATTGAACCATGGAAATATCCTTGGTTTTGTTCCGAAAACTCACATTCCAAATTACAACGAATTTTATGAGCAGAGACATTTTGCTTCTGGAAAAGATGTGTGGACAGATGTAACAGTTGGTGAGGAAAGTGTGCCATTCGGAAGTAATCTGATCTTTACATGTGAAGAGCTTCCGGAGCTGACGGTTGGCGCGGAGATCTGTGAGGACCTTTGGGTTCCCCTTCCTCCAAGTGTAAATCTTGCACAGTCTGGAGCGCATATTATCGTCAATCTTTCCGCAAGTGATGAGATGGTTGGAAAAGATTCCTACCGCCGTGACCTGGTGAAAGGACAGTCTGCAAGACTGGTGTGCGGATACATTTATGCCACAGCAGGAGAGGGAGAATCCTCCCAGGATCTGGTGTTTGGCGGACAGAACCTGATCGCGGAGAACGGCACTATGCTGGCAGAGGCGAAACGTTTTCACAATACGGTGATCTACGGGGAAATCGATGTGCAGCGACTGGCAGATGAGAGAAGAAGACTTTCTACCTATCCGGCAGCAGATGATTCTGACTGTCAGATGGTACCTTTTGAGGTGGAAGTGGAAGAGACTTCTCTTACCAGAAATTTTGCCCCTTATCCTTTCGTACCTTCTGTAAAAGAAGAGAGGGATATGCGCTGTGAAGAGATCCTGAACATTCAGGCCATGGGACTTAAGAAGCGCATGAGCCACATCCACTGCCAGAAGGCAATGGTAGGACTTTCCGGAGGCCTTGACTCCACACTTGCCCTGCTTGTGATCGCACGTACCTTCCAGCTGATGGGACTGCCATCTGAGAATATCCGCTGTATCACCATGCCATGCTTTGGCACTACAGACCGGACTTATCAGAATGCCTGCAAATTAAGCAAGTGCCTTGGCGCTACCCTTACAGAGGTAAATATTAAGGAAGCAGTAAACATTCATTTCCGGGATATCGGACATGATGATTCTGTTCATGACGTAACTTACGAGAACTGCCAGGCCAGAGAGCGTACCCAGATCCTGATGGATCTGGCAAACCAGGAGGGTGCTCTTTTGGTGGGAACCGGAGATCTTTCCGAGCTTGCTCTTGGATGGGCGACTTACAATGGAGACCACATGTCCATGTACGGTGTAAATGCCTCAGTTCCGAAGACTCTGGTAAGACACCTTGTCCGCTATTACGCAGACACCTGCGGAGAGAAGGAACTGGAGGAGGTACTTCTGGACATCTTGGATACGCCGGTAAGTCCGGAGCTTCTGCCGCCTAAGGACGGCAAGATCGCCCAGAAAACAGAAGACCTGGTTGGACCTTATGAGCTTCACGATTTCTATCTGTACTACATGCTTCGAGCAGGTTTTGAGCCGGACAAGATCTACCGGATAGCCTGCCGTACCTTTGCAGATACCTATGACAAGGCAACAATCCTGAAATGGCTGAAAACTTTCTACCGCAGATTTTTTGCCCAGCAGTTCAAGCGTTCCTGTCTGCCGGACGGCCCGAAGGTTGGTAGTGTGGCGCTGTCTCCAAGAGGAGACCTGCGCATGCCAAGTGATGCAAGCGCAGCGGTATGGATGGAAGCACTGGAGGAGATTGAGATATAAAGCATATTGTGCCTCCCAGCTTTGTTGCATATTTCACACGAAACTTAATTTTTGTGTTTTAGTCAATATGAGAATTTATTTTATCTAATTTAAATTAGATAAAACGATTTTATTATTATGTTGATTAGCGTGTGAAAAAAGCTAAAATTATTGTATAGAGTGTGTATTTGATTGTTTATTGAAATCATTCTATCGGCGGAGAACTGACATGGTTCTCCGCCTTTTTTAGTGCATCTTCAATGGCAGAAATAAGCAGCTGCGACGTATATTTCCGATCTGTGGAATACTTCAGGTCATCCAGGGACTGGCTGTTCACAATCTGGCTTGCCAGGGACTCAAGAGAAGGCTTCACCAGCGGAAACATGGCAGTGGTACTCTCACTTAAGTTCACCAGCTCAATGGACTGGATGCTGTTCTGATCTACCGTAACCTCCACATCAAAGGTATTTTTATTCAAAGTAAGAGAGCTTCGGTAAATTCCCGGTGTATAAAGTCCCTCCCCTGTGGCTGCCGTAGTCTGACTTTTTCCCGGTCCAAACATAAAATAGATCAGCACTCCCAGAAGAATGGCAAGAATCAGAAAGGCGATGGTATACACCACTTCCTTCATATGTAACACGATGATCCTGGTTTTCGAACTCATGGACTGCGCCTCCTGTTTCGCATTTATAATGGAAAAATCCTGGAAAAACCAGGCAGTTACTGTTCACTTCGTGCCCAGTAACACGCTTCGCGATGCACAGAAATCATGCATTCGCATGATTTCGCGCCGCAATTCTCAGGTTTTCTGTGAACTTTGTTCACAAAAAACACCTCGCGGAACATTACCAGTGAACGGTAACACCAGGCATTCACTTACTTATTCTATCCTATTATCAAAATAACGAAAATATGATAGAATATAAGATAAATAGTAACACCGATTATTATACTAGGAGGAAAGAACGTGTCCCTACAATTCATTATCGGCAGTTCCGGTATCGGCAAAACCCATTATGCCTGCCAGCACATCATCCAGGAATCCCTGGAAAATCCCCAGTGCCTGTACTACATCATTGTCCCGGAGCAGTTCACCATGCAGACACAGAAGAATGTGGTGGAAATGCACCCTGGAAAAGGAATCCTGAATATTGACGTGCTAAGCTTTGAGCGCCTTGCCTACCGCATTTTCGAGGAAGTGGGCGGTGCCCAGGAAGTCCTTCTGGATGACACAGGAAAGAGCATGGTGCTTCAGAAATTAGTCCAGCAGCACCGGAAAAACTTGCCCTACCTTGGCAGCCAGATGAACAAGCCCGGCTATCTGGATGAGGTAAAATCCCTGCTCTCTGAGTTTATGCAGTACGACATCCGCGAAGAAGATCTGGAAACTATGCTGGAAAAAACAGGACCAGAATCTTTGCTTCATATGAAAATGCAGGATGTGGGAGTTTTGTATCAGGCTTTCCTTGGGTATCTGGAAGGCCATTATATGACCGGAGAGGGTGTAATGGACGCCTTAAGAAAAGCCATCCCATTTTCCAATAAGCTGAGAAATGCAGTTCTCCTTCTGGATGGATTTACAGGCTTTACCCCTGTGCAGATGAACGTGATCCAGGAACTTTTAGCCGTATGCAGCAAGGTACTTGTAACCGTTACCATGGATGCTGCCCAGAATTATTCACAGATGGGAAAACCACACCAGCTCTTTTATATGAGCCGGAAAATGATCCACACTTTATCCGGGCTGACCAATGACCTGGACGAACCTGTTCTGTTAAGAGAAGACGAACACGGCCGTTTCCAGAATTCACCTGCCCTTGGCTTCCTGGAAAAACATCTGTTCCGGTACCAGAGAGCCTCCTATGAGAAAAAGCAGGACGAGATCCGCATATTTGCAGCGGAATCTCCCATAAAAGAACTGGAAGAGACTGCCAGAAGGATCCGCCGTATGGTGCGGGAAGAGGGTCTGAAATACGGCGAGATCGCGGTGATCACCGGGAATCTGGAAGCCTATAAAAGTATTGCTTCCCAGGTGTTTGAGGAATCCCAGATCCCCTATTTCCTGGATGAAAAGCACACCATCCTTATGAATCCCTTTGTGGAATATATCCGCGCCGCCCTTGAAATGGTTACCAAAGGTTTTTCTTATGAAAGTGTTTTCCGCTATCTGCGGTGCGGCCTGTCTGGAATTACAAGAGAAGAAGCGGACATGCTGGAGAACTATGTGCTTGCCCTTGGAATCCGGGGATATAAGAAATGGTCAGAGAAATGGATCCGGACCTATCGGACCATGAAGGAAGAGGATATCCAGATCCTGAATGAATACCGGGAGCGTTTTGTAAACGAAACGGAAATCCTGGCACAGGGCTTTTCTGGTGGAAAAAAGAAAGTATGTGAATATTGTTATAGTTTATATCAGTTTATCACCGGCTGTGAAATACAGAAAAAGCTAAAAGAACAGGAGCTTCTTTTCCAGAAAAAAGGGGAGAAAGCCCTGGAAAAGGAATATGCACAAATCTACGGAATTGTTATGGAACTCCTTGACCGTATGGTGGAGATCCTTGGAGAAGAAGAGCTTTCAAGAACCGAATTTGTACAGCTTCTGGAGACCGGCTTTGCCAAGTCAAAGGTTGCCCTGATTCCGCCAAGCATGGATCAGGTTCTCATCGGAGATATGGAAAGAACCCGTCTGAAAGAGATCAAGGCCTTATTTTTTGTGGGAGTAAACGAAGGAAACATCCCGAAAAATACGGATTCCGGTGGAATGCTTACCCAGATGGACCGTGAATTTTTCGCAGAGGAAGGCATGGAGCTGGCACCTGGACCAAAGGAGCTGATGAACACCCAGCGCTTTTACCTGTATCTGAACCTGACCAAGCCAAGTGAATATCTGTGCCTTTCCTACTGTTTTTCCAATGGAAAAGGAGAGCCGCTGAGCCCGGCCTATCTGATCCACACCATTCAGGGGCTTTATCCCCAGCTGGAAGTGGAAAATGCAGCAGATCAGGAATTTACTCTTGGCAGCATGGAGATTCCAGGAACCAGCCTGGAATGTTTCCTGAAGGGGCTTGCAGATGGAGCACTGGGAAAAGGAGATCCTTTATACAGCGAGCTTTACAGCTGGTATCTTAGAAGTCCGAAATATAGGACAGTGGCAAGGAAGCTGGTGGAGGCTTCCAGAACCAGAAAGCCGGCGGATATTATAAGCGAAAGTGTGGCAAAGGTTTTGTACGGGGAAGTGTCTCCATACAGTGCCACCCGGCTGGAACGCTATTCTGCCTGTGCATTTGCCCATTTCCTTCAGTATGGCCTGAAGCTGACAGAGCGCGCGGAGTACGAATTTCGTGCCATGGATATGGGAAATATTATGCACAAGGTATTGGAAAAGCTTTTCCGGGAATTAAATAAAGAGAAGCTTTCCCTGGCTGAGCTTACCGATGAACAGCGGGATGAAATGGCGGATATCCTGGTGGAGCAGGTAAGTGCAGACTACGGAAATACTATTTTGAAAAGCAGTGCCCGCAATGAATATATGATCCAGCGCACCAAGAGGATGGTGAGAAGAACTGTGTGGGCCATCCAGGAGCAGCTGAAGGGCGGAGAATTTCAGCCAGAAGGCGTGGAAGTGGTTTTCCAGGGAGGAAGGATTGACCGTGTGGATACCATGGAAACGGAAGACGGGAAGCTGTACGTAAAAGTCATTGACTATAAGACTGGAAACACTTCCTTTGATTTGGTGTCCCTGTACCATGGACTGCAGCTTCAGCTGATGATCTATATGGATGGGGCCCTGACAGTAGAAAAAAACAAACACAGGGATAAAGAGGTGATCCCTGCAGGCGTCTTTTATTATAATATCAAGGATCCTATGATCAAAGAGAAGATGGATGCAGATCTGGAAACTGTCCAGCAAAAGGTACTGAAGGAACTGAAAATGAATGGCCTTGTTCAGGCGGATAGAGAACTGGTAGAAAAAATGGACAGTTCCCTGGTATCCCTTCCAGTGTCCTTTAACAAGGACGGAAGCTTCCGCAAGAATTCATCGGTGGCAACAAGGGAACAGTTTGATATTCTGAACCGGTATGTAAAGAACAAGATTTCCCATATCCGGAAGTCCATTATGTCCGGGGATGCCCAGGTGGCTCCGTACATGCTGGGAAAGAAAAATGCCTGTACCTATTGCCCCTACAGTGGCGTGTGCGGTTTTGATATGGAAATACCTGGATATGAGTTCCGCAGATTGAAGAATTTTGCGGATGAGGAACTATGGGACGCTTTTGCAAAGGAGGTGGAGTAAGTGGCAGTAAAGTGGACGAAAGAGCAGGAACAGGTGATCAAATTAAGAAACCGGAACATTCTGGTAAGTGCTGCCGCAGGCTCTGGCAAAACCGCTGTGCTGGTGCAGCGAATCCTTGAGAAGGTGATGGATCCGGATCATCCGGTTGACATTGACCGGCTTCTCATTATGACCTTTACAAGAGCTGCAGCGGGGGAGATGCGGGAGCGAATTGCAAATGCACTTGAAAATGCCCTTTATGAAAACCCGGATAATGAGCATCTGCAGCGCCAGACAACCTTGATCCACACTGCGCAGATTACCACCATTGATGGCTTTTGTGCCTATGTGATCCGGAATTATTTTCACCTGATCGGGCTCGATCCCGGTTATCGGACTGGAGAAGAAGGGGAACTGAAGCTTCTGAAGGAAGACGTTATGAAAGAGCTTCTGGAAAATTATTATGCAAAGGACAGCGGGAAGTTCAAGTATTTTATTGAATGCTATGCGTCTGGCAAAACGGATGACGGGATCAAGGAGCTGGTCTATTCCTTATATCATGCTGCAATGAGTAATCCCTATCCTGACAGCTGGCTGGAAAAATGTATAGATTGTTATAGAAACATAGATTTAGAGTCCATAAAAGCTTCAGAATGGATGAAACTGTTATGGGAAAATGTTCTGGAAGATCTTGACCAGGCAAAAACACTGATAGAAGAAGCAAGGGAGCTTTGCTTTGTGCCAGGTGGTCCCTATCTGTATGACGATGCTCTGGGAAGTGATCTGCTTCTTATCCGTGATGCAAAGGAGAAAGCAGAGGCTGGGGATTTTGATGGAGTGGGAGTACTTCTTGGCAGTCCTTCTTTTGCCAGACTTTCCACAAAGAAGCCCAAGGAGCCGGTGGACGACACCTTAAAAGAGCAGGTGAAGGCCATCCGTGAAAGTGCGAAGGGAATTTTGAAGGAGATTGGCACCCGGTATTTTACCGTGAAAGAAGAGGAGCTTCCTCTTTTGCTTTCGTCCTGTCTGGAGCCGGTAGAAATGCTGGTGGAGCTTACCCGGGAGTTTATCCGTCTCTATGGGGAAAAGAAACGGGAAAAGAACATTCTGGATTTTCCGGATATGGAGCATTTCGCCCTTGAAATCCTTATGGAACGAGAGGAAAATGACCAGAATTTGGAAGCGGCTGACAGTGGGACGGGAGAGGCTTCTTTGGAAGAAAAAGGAAAGGCACCAGAATGCCAGGAATATGTTTATCACATGAGCGCCGCAGCCCGGGAGCTTTCCCTGAAATATGATGAGGTTATGGTGGATGAATACCAGGATAGCAATCTGGTGCAGGAGATGATCACCAACTGTGTGGCCGGCTGGGCGGATGGCAGGAAAAATATTTTTATGGTTGGGGATGTAAAGCAGAGTATTTACCGTTTCCGTCTGGCCAGACCAGAGCTTTTTATGAAAAAATACAAACAGTACAGTTTAACGGACAGTGACGAGCAGCGTATCGACCTTCACAAAAATTTCCGAAGCAGATCCCAGGTATTGGACAGTGCCAATTTTATTTTCCGTCAGATCATGGGAGAAGATCTTGGTGGGATTGCCTATGATGAGGCTGCGGCCCTTTATCCGGGAGCAGAGTTCCCGGATGGAAACAGGGAGGAATTTCTTCCAACAGAGGTTCTTCTTGTGGAAAAGGATTCCGAAGAACTGGAAGATCTGATGGAAGGCCAGGATGCCCGTGAACTGGAAGCTCTTGCTATTTCCCACAGGATAAAGGAAATTGTGGGAAAAGAGCTGGTGCTGGATAAGGAGACGAAGGAATACCGCCCAGCCAGATACGGGGATATTGTGATCCTTCTTCGCAGCGCTTCCGGCTGGTCTGAAACCTTTACGGAGGTGCTGGGGGCACATGGAATCCCTGTTTATGCAGCATCCAAAACCGGGTATTTTTCTGCTCTTGAAGTTGTTACGGTCCTGAATTATCTTCAGATTTGCGACAATCCATTGCAGGATATCCCCCTGACTGGGGTTCTCAGATCCCCGCTGGTGGGATGTACTTCACAGGAACTGGCTGTGCTTAGGGAGGAACATCCGGATGGGATGATCTACGAGAGTGTGCTGGAATTTCTGGAAGAGTATGAGAGTGGTTCAGATGATCTGGAAAAAGAGGTGCTTTATGAGAAACTGCATGGTTTTATTCGTTTGCTTACAGAAATGCGGGACCTTGCAGTTTACACGCCTGTCCATGAGCTGATCCTTGAAGTCCTTCGGAGAACCGGCTACGGCAATTATGCAAAAGCCCTTCCAAACGGTGCACAGCGAAGTGCCAACCTTGCCATGCTGGTGGAAAAGGCCATGGATTATGAGAAAACAAGTTACCGTGGGCTTTTTAACTTCGTAAGGTATATTGAGCATTTGCAGAAATATGAGGTCGATTACGGAGAAGTGAATCTTTCCGGCGCAGGTGAGGGTTCGGTGGAAATTATGACCATCCATAAAAGCAAAGGTCTGGAATTTCCAATTGTGATCCTTGCTGGTATGGGAAAACAGTTCAATTTCCAGGACTTAAATGCCCGTCTTCTTATTCACCCGGATTTTGGCCTTGGGGCAGATGCGATTTTACCAGAACGGCGGATGATCGTGTCTACACTGAATAAACAGGTGATCAGGCGCAGGCTTCTGGAGGAAAGTCTGGGAGAGGAAATCCGTGTCCTTTATGTTGCTTTGACGAGAGCTAAGGAGAAGCTGATCATGACTGGCACCATTGCCAATCTGGAAAAAGAACTGCTTTCTCTGTCCAGATTTCGGGACAATGAGCAGGAGCTTCTTCCGGCGGAAACAAGGCTGAATGGAAAAACATACTGGGATTATGTGCTGCCTGCGCTTGCAAGGCACCGTTGTATGGATGGGCTTTATGAGGAGTTTGGTTTGCTTCCGTCACATGAGAATCCTCTTTATGATGATCCGTCGGAATTTGAGGTGAAAAGGATTACTGCGCAGATGCTTGCCCAGGCAGAAGTGGTGGACCAGGCTGCAGGGCAGATGGAGGATGACCTTTTTGATCACTGGGATTGTGAAAAAGTGACAGATCCTGGCATCCGGGAGGAACTGGAGAAGCGGTTTGGTTTTGTGTATCCGTATGAGTACCGTAAGGATATTCCGGTGAAGGTTACAGTATCTGATTTGAAAAAGAAGAGTTATCATGAAGATACGGATATTGAGGAGGCTGTTTATTTTGAACCGGATATTGTTCCTTTGATTCCAAAGTTTATGGAGGAGAAAAAGGACTCTGAGGAGGAGTTTACCGGTTCGGCAAGAGGTACTGCCTATCATCGTGTTATGGAGTGCCTGGAGTACAATAAAACGGACAGTGCGGAACAGCTTTGTGAGCAGGTAAAAGCGTTGGTTGAGAACAAGAAATTATCTGAGGCGGAGGCTGATTGTGTCCGTATTTCTGATGTCCGGAGTTTTGTGGAAAGCGAGCTTGGACATAGAATGAAGCGGGCCGCTTTATCAGGCAATTTATTCCGTGAGCAGCCGTTTGTGATTTCCAGAAGTGCCGCAGAAATCGATGAATCCTGGGATCCACAGGAGCGGGTGCTGGTGCAGGGAATCATTGATGCTTATTTCCTGGAAGAAGATGAGATCGTTCTTGTAGATTATAAAACTGACCGTGTGCGCCGCGGGGAAGAGCAGAAGCTGATCGACCTGTACCACACTCAGCTTGAAGACTACGCCCAGGCCCTCCAGAGGATGACAGGGCGGAAGATGAAGGAGAAATATATTTATTCGTTTACGCTGAAAAAGGCGATATTGTTATGATAAGTGGTTGGGGTTCGCAGGGTGTGTCTGTGGGCATCGTGCCAATGCTGGGGACTGAGTTCAGAACCCGGCACGATGCCCTCCAGGCAGGTCCGCCGGAGCAGATCACGGTGCAGCGCGAAGCCGCCTCCTTTACACTCTCCATCCCGCCGGATACTTATTCTTCAAAGTTCCATTCACAAGTTTTCCAAATCCAAGTGGATATCCTTCCACACAAAGCAAATGCCATCCCTTCGCATGAGCAGCCTCCTCAGGCTCAACAATCAATGTCTCACCTTTCAGATACCGCTCCAGCCGAGAATCCTCCACAGAGAGAGAAATCACTGCCTCCACTTCATCCTTCAGGAATGCCAAAGCCAGCGGCTGAGAAGGTTCAAAACGGTTTTTCTTCAAATCTCCAAGATAAAGCCCATTGCGGATAAACGTAAGTCCCCTGAAATTACAGGACACTGCCGGAAGATAATAAACCTTGTCTGCACGGACCTCCACCCGGTTCCAGTCAAAAGGCTGTCCTCCAAGTGTTTTTAACCCGATTTCTTCGAAAAACGCTTCCATATATTTCCGCACATCCGCCGCCAGACGACCACCCTTAGACGCTCCCGCGGAAGGTCCAGCCGTTCCCTCTTTTTGCAGAAGAGCCAGGAAATGTCCCTCCCCCTGCATTTTATGCGGGAAGATACGGACACATTTTTCCAGCTGGGGATTTCCGTCCCCCCAGGCTGGATTGCCGGTGGAAAAGCCCTCGTAATTCTCCATAGAAACAAGAGAAAGCTCCGGACGCTCATTAAGAAGCCAGGAAATCACCTGCTCATCCTCACCAGGAGCAAAGGTACAGGTTGAATAAAGTATTTGTCCTCCGGGCTGAAGCATATCTGCTGCCTTCAGGCACAGCTGCTTCTGAATCTGGGAAAGCTCCTCCGATTTCTGAGGCGTCCAGTCTTTGGCAAGAGCCTCCTCCTTACGGAACATACCCTCCCCGGAACAAGGGGCGTCCAGAATGATCTTATGGAAAAACTCCGGGAAATTTTTCACCATCTTCTCAGGCTTTTCATTTGCCACAAAAAGATTGGGAATCCCAAAAAGCTCCAGATTCCGAAGAAGAGCCCTCGCCCTGGTAGTGCTGATATCATTTGCTACCAGAAGCCCTT
Organism: Blautia sp. Sow4_E7; assembly: GCF_052116245.1. Classification (NCBI taxonomy): domain Bacteria; kingdom Bacillati; phylum Bacillota; class Clostridia; order Lachnospirales; family Lachnospiraceae; genus Blautia; species Blautia sp. Sow4_E7. The sequence goes on along the minus strand of NZ_JBQKLL010000034.1, from coordinate 12,745 downwards.
CCCCTTTCAGTGCGGAACCAACGGCAGTTGCTTTTCCTCCAGGAGCGGCACACATATCCAGCACATACTCTCCGGGCTGGATGGGAATCCGGGAAGCAGGCGTCATGGCACTGGGTTCCTGAAGATAATAAAGCCCTGCCTGGTAAAGAGGACAGCGGGAAGGCCGCACATCCTCACTGTAAAAATACCCATTAGAAATCCACGGGATTTTCTTCACCTCAAAAGGAACGATCTTCTCAAACTCTTCACAGGAAATCTTTGCGGTATTCACCCGCAGACCATAAGTACGCGGCTGGTCATAGGCCTCCAGAAAAGCCTCATAATCGTCCTGTAACATCTCCTTCATTCTGTCCAGAAAAGCCTGTGGCAGAACTGCTGATTTATCTGAATCCATAGGGAAAACTCCTTAATTTTATCTTCTTATCCGGCGATTCTGCCCCTTCATGGAAAAGGCAGGATTACAACCGATTCTGAATCAACAGTATAGTGGATGAATAAGAAGAAGTCAAACAGTTACTGCATCCAAAGAGAGCAAGAATTACAGATACAAGGCCATTCAACAATCCAAATAATCAATTGGAATTTCAGCTGTTTTTTACTATAATGAAAATATATCCAGCTGCTGTTTACCTGTCAAAGGAAACCCACGGCAGTAAACTGGTACCTGTCCAGATTTTCCCGGGAAGACCAGTCCACACTGATCCGCATCAGCATCTATTCCCCAAACCTTTCCATCTTCTGGAAAAGTGTGCAGAATGGATTCGTTTTCGCAGGCCTGGACTTCCTAAGGAATTATGACTGTCCTACAGACGAAGCGTCATCCGGATTTCTGGCAGATATTTTGTGCTATCAGCTGGAAAAATGCAAAGATTGTTATATTTTTATAGATGATTTCCATTTATTAAAGGACGAAAAAGCAGCCATATTTCTCTGCAAACTGGCAGGACGGCTTCCAGAGAATGTGCACCTGATCGTGGCAAGCCGGGACCATTTTATAACAGGAGAGTGGATCGTAAAGCTGGGAGGAAGGCTTCACCAGATTGACATTGATGATCTGCGATTGGATCTGCCTGCATTGGCAGCCTATACCCGCCGCTGCGGAACCGGGTTAAATGACAGCCAGCTGGAACAACTCCTAAAATCCAGTGAAGGCTGGTTTTCCGCAGTGTATCTGAACCTGTGCTCTTTTTCGAAAGTAGGGGAGCTGCCAGGGAAAACCTCTGATATTTACCAGATGTTTTCCGCGTCCATGCTAAATCCACTGCCAGAAGAACGGCGGGAATTTCTAAGTGCCATGGGGCTTGCAGATGAGTTTACAGAAGAAATGGCGGAATTTGTTACAGGAAGGGAAGCGGTATCCCAGATCCTGGAAACCCTTACCAGACAAAATGCGTTTGTTACCCGGCTAAGTGACGGGAAAACATACCGGTTCCATCATATGATGAAGGAATGTGCCCATCAGGCATTTCAGACTCTGGATAAGAGGAAGCAGAGCTTTTACTATGACCGTTATGGCGCCTGGTACGAAAATCAGGGGGACTATATTCATGCGCTGGCAGCGTACCGTGGGAGCGAAGATTTTGCCGCCATGCTGAGAGTGGCAGAAAAAGACGCCGGGATCCTGCTGGCCTCCCTGAAGCCGGAACAGGTTCTGGAAACCCTTGACAAGTGTCCGCTTTCTGTTTTAAAAGAATATCCCCTTGCCATTCTGGTACTCATGCGCAGCATGTTCAACTGGAAAACATTCCCAGGATGTTGGAGCTAAAAGAAATCCTGCTAACCGCCATAAAAGAACATCCTCAGATGAGCGAAGAAGAGCGTGGAAATCTGTTAGGAGAGTGTGACCTGATCCTAAGCTTTCTTATGTACAATGATATTTCCAAAATGAGCCAGTTTCACCGCAGCGCCAGCCAGAAAATGACAAGACCAGCCATCAGTATCCGGAAGGATGGCGGCTGGACCTTTGGTTCGCCTTCGGTGCTGATGATGTTTCACAGAGAAGCCGGAGGGCTTGATGGGGAACTGGAAGAAATGAAGGAGTGCATGCCCCATTATTACAAGATCACCAACGGCCATGGTCAGGGGGCAGAGAAGATCATGGGTGCAGAAGCGGATTTTATGCGAGGGAATTTTGTAGATGCCCAGATCGTTCTGGAACAGGCTTATGTCAGTGCGCGGTTAAATGAACAGGAAAGTATCGCCCTGTGCTGTGATTTCCTTTCCCAGAGGCTGTCCATCTGTACCAAAAAGAAGCCGGAAAAGCCTTTTGAGGATCGGCGAAAAGAGCTTTTACAGGGGCACAATACCATGTGGGTGAATATTTTTGACAGCACATGTGCCTATTATTATGCCATTACAGGACAGGTGGAAAGGATCCCGCAGCTTTTTCGGGAACACCAGCTTTTCACTGTGAATGTTCTCGCTCCAGGGTGCCCTATGATGGAAATGATCGAGAACCAGGTCTCTCTGGCCCAGGGGGAGTACACAAAGGTGATCGGAAAAAGTGAGGGGATTTTAGCCATGTGCCAGAATCTTCATTATGGTCTGGTGGCACTTCATGTGCAGCTTCAGCTGGCGGCAGCCTACCAGAAGCTTGGAAAAACAGACCGGGCAGCAGAGTGTTTAAAAAGGTCTGTCCAGCAGGCGGTCCCGGACGGACTGTTAATGCCATTTGTGGAGAATTACCCGTATCTTGCAGAGCTTTTGCAAAGACCATATTATGGAATCCCGGAAGAATTTCAGAGAAAGATCCTGGATTTGGGAAAAGTGTGGGAAAAGAATTGTGAAGAGATTCGAAAAGAGGATGCCTATCCGGAGCCGTTTAAAATCTTGTCTGACCGGGAACTGGAGATCACGGAGTTGATGGCGAAGCATATGAGCAACCGGGAAATTGCCCAGAAGTTATACTTATCAGAAGGTACTGTGAAACAATACATCAACCAGATTTACTCCAAACTGGAGATTCCAGGGGAGGTGCGGGTGAAGCGGAAATATCTTCTGGAGATGCTGGAAATGAAAAGCTAACTGAAGGTTAATACTATTTTTGCATGGAAAACCGTATATTGAAAGTACATTCTGGATTTCTGTTTATAGAGAATGCAGGATAGGTTGCGGCGAACGGAGTGAACAGTAACCAAGATAGTGCATCTTTTCAAAAAAAGTTTTTAGAAAAACTTTGCCGAAGAGTGATTGCATAAGGGGATAAGGAAACAGAAATCACTGTGGCAGGAACAGGTAAAAGTTTCAATAGGAGGAAAATAGTATGAGAAGAAAAATTTTTGCAGCAGCGATTGTTTTTACATTGTGTGCGGCGGTGGCTGTGCCGGGAAATAGCTTTCAGGTATTAGCAGAGGGAGAAAACCAGGCATCAGAATCGGTACCAGATTATGAGAACCTTTCCGGTGTCTGGAAAAGTGAGGATACGGAAGAAACCCTTACCCTGACGGTGGATGGACTTTTTGTCTATCATACGAAAGAAGCCGGGGAGATTCAGGGGTATCTGGAATATGTAGAGGAATACAACGACGGAAATGGCAGATACGACATGTACAACCGGGTGGGCGTATGGCTGGCTGGTTTTTACCTGGATTCGGCAGACAGCCTTCATATGGGAAATGGAGAAGAGGCTGTTTTTACCAGGACTGCAGATGAGCAGGGGGAAAAGGCGGACGAAAATGCCAATGCGGACAGTCAGGCAACAGAGGATACCGGAGATGAGAAAAGCTATGTTCTCATGTCCAGTAAACGCTATACCGGACTGCGCCCTCTCTACAACAATTCCAGCTGGGAAGGCGGCTATTTCTATTCTGATATGACAGAGGATTCCATGACCGTGATCGTCAATTGCAGTGCCATAAATGACAATGAATTTACTGGCACTCCGGAAGAATATATGGAGCAGTTTGCTTCCCTGGTTTGCGAATATGATATGAAGGATTTTACAGCTGTCCAGAATCCGGAATACACAGAGAAATTCACATATCCGGCTTATGAACTGGAGTTTACCACTGGCACCAATGAAGACACCCGCAAATGGAAAATGCTATATTTCCAGACCGATACCCATACCCTTGCTTATGCATATGAAGTAGCTGCGGGTTTTGCAGAAGAAATGGAGGAGGAATACCGGGATGCCATTTCCTCTTTGGAACTGACAGAGCTTACAGAAGAGGAAAATACAGGAAACAGTGCAGACCAGGCGGTGGACTATGACCCCAGCGCAGACGGAAAAAGCCTGGAAATGTTTATTTCCTATTTTGACAACTGGTACCAGTACGGGGATTTAAATGCCATGTGCATCCAGCTCTCCGGCGAAGGCACCTGGGCAATCTACAACAGCAGAAATGCAGACGGAACAGGCGGATACCTTTTTGACAGCGGCACTTTTGTAACCTTAGGGACAACAGCTTTGAAGCTGATCAATGACAGCGGAAGCTATGTGGCAGATGTGACTTTGGATGGAAACGGTGAGCTGGTGATCAGTCCTGTGATTTCCGGATATGGAAGCATTTATGCCGGCGCTACTTTTTCCAGAGAGTCTGATTCCGTTGCCTACGAAGCCCAGCCTACGGATGATGGCGCCGGAGACTACATCCCAGAGGAAGATGGGCTGGGAGACTATATCCCGGACGAAGAAGAGGGAAGAGGGGATTATATTCCAGACGAGGATTACGTAGAAGAAAGTGATCCCGGCGACACCTATTACTGGTATGACGGTGAAGGAAACGTGATGTACTTCGACGGAAGCGACAGCTACTACATCGGACCAGATAATGTGTTCTACATTGATGATGCGGGAAGGCTGTGTGAATATTAACGAGACGAAAAGAGGTCGCAGAGTTGCTTACTCTGCGACCTTTTGGCTTTCTTACCCATATTCGGCTTATCCATTATAAAATCAAATATTAGGGGATTCTATAAACTTTTATTTTGTGCTACACTAATGTGGTGATGTCAAAATAATCTAAACATGACATAATTACAGAAAACTGGAGGCAGAATGAAATGTCAGTTGATAAAGTAAAGCAATATTTTTCAAAATATGGAATGGAATCCAAGGTGCTGGAATTTGATGTGTCCAGTGCGACGGTAGAGCTGGCTGCAGCGGCGCTGAACTGTGAGCCTGGGCGCATTGCGAAAACACTTTCTTTCCTGGTGGGAGATGAGCCTATTCTGATCGTATCCGCTGGAGATGTGAAAATAGACAACTCAAAGTACAAAAAAACTTTTGGAAAGAAAGCCAAAATGCTCACACCAGACCAGGTTGTGGAACTGATCGGACATGCAGTGGGCGGTGTCTGCCCCTTTGCAATAAAAGAAGGGGTGAATGTATACCTGGACGCCTCCCTGAAAAAATACGAAACCGTATTCCCAGCCTGCGGCAGCAGCAACAGCGCCATCGAACTCACCATTCCGGAGATGGAGAAATATTCCGGATACAAAGAGTGGGTGGATGTGTGCAAACCTATGTAAGAGCCGAATGCTGTTTATAGAAGTATGGAAAGATATCTTGAAATAAAAGTCACAGAGCCTTCCAAAGTGGGGGATATCCTTCGCGCTCAGGCGGGGCTTACAAAAAAGCAGATCAGCCAGGCGAAGTTTCGGCCAGGGGGCATTTGTAAGAATGAAAAACAGTGCCGGGTGACGGAGCGTGCAGCTGTGGGGGATGTGATACGTGTCTGCCTGGAAACCAGGGAGACGGATTCCGGGCAGCTGGAAGCGCCTATAGAAAAGCTGACGGATTTCTCTGAAAGAAATTTAAATGAGGAAAGTCCGAAATCAACAGATCCTGTCTGGGAAACTGCACAGAATCTCCACCAAAACTTACAGATCCTGTATGAAGACCAGGACCTGCTGGCGGTAAATAAGCCCGCCGGAATGGTAACTCATCCCTCTGGAAGTCACTACAGGGACAGCCTTTCCAACCAGATCGCAGCCTATTTCCGTAGCAAAGGGGAAGCCACCCGTATTCGTTCCATAGGGAGACTTGACAAAGAAACCTCTGGGATTCTGCTATTCGCCAGAAACCAGGTTGCCGCGGCAAGACTGCAGAAGCAGAGGGAAGAAGGACGTTTGCAGAAAACCTATCTGGCCATTGTGGAGGGGAATTTTCCAGCGGAATATGACCGGAAGATTCAGGTTCCCCTTGCACCGGATCCAGAGAATCCCATGAAGATGACAACTTCCCCGGATGGTACGCTTCCAGGAAGCAAACACGCAGTCACTTATTATGAAGTGTTGAAAAGCTGCGAAGATAAATCCCTGGTACAGCTTCATCTGGAAACCGGACGCACTCACCAGATCCGTGTTCATATGGCTGGCCTTGGACATCCTCTTCTGGGAGATACGCTGTATCATGAGAAGGAGCCCGAGGAGGCTTTCCGAGATGATCCAGGACAGCAGACAGGCTGGAAAAACAGGGAAGAAAAAGTCTTCACCAGAGCTGCCCTTCACGCCTGGAAGCTTACTTTTTATCATCCCTTTACAGAGGAAAAAATCACTTTGGAAGCACCTATGCCAGCTGATTTTTGTTCCTTTTTTGCAATGGCAGCTGCCCCAAAAAAGACATTGATTTAACAAAAATAAGGAGAAAACCCATGACCGAAATACAGAAAACCATAAATAATGTTCTCACCAAAATGATAGCATATTCTGATGGAAACAAGCATGATATCGCCCATTTCCTGAAGGTTTACACCTACGCCAGAATGATCGGCGAGATAGAAAATTTATCAGAAAGACAGCAGGAAACCCTGGAGATCGCAGCGGTCATCCATGACATTGCCTGCCCTGTCTGCCGGCAAAAATACGGCAATACAAATGGCTCCAATCAGGAAAAAGAGAGCCCGGATCTGGTGGAAGATTTCCTGAAAGACATAGCGATTGACCAGGAAATGAAGTCCCGGATCAACTATTTAGTCAGCCATCATCACACCTACACAAACGTAGACGGAATGGACTACCGCATTCTTCTGGAAGCCGATTTCCTTGTAAATGCAGATGAAAGTGAGATGTCCGAAACGGCAATTTTAACTGCAAGAGAACGTGTATTTAAGACCAATACAGGAAAAAAACTTCTCACCAGTATTTATAAACTTCCTGCCGAAGAAGCCTGAAAAAGCTTTGCAGATGATTAGGGAAGGGAAAGAAATATGAAAAAGAAATATGAAAAAGAAAAGAACGCTGCTTGGTATGCTGCTTACCTTGTCAATGGTATTTACGACCTGTTTGCTCCCTGTTTTTGCCAGCATGGAAACCAGTGCAGAAACAGAAACTTTTACCAAGAAAAATGTGGTCGTACTGGATCCTGGCCACGGGGGAAAAGACTCCGGATCCTACGTGGTACATAAAGGACATGTATACAAAGAATCCACCATCAACTGGAAAATTGCCTGCTATACCATGGAAGAATTACAGAAATATCCAGATATCGAAGTCTATATGACACGCACCAAAAACCAGTATAAAGCACTGGATTCCCGGGTGCTTACAGCGAAAGCCTACGGGGCAGATCTGCTTGTGAGCCAGCATGTGAATTCCACCGAAAGTCCTTACGTGAAAGGTGCGTCCGTGCTGATTTCCAAGGGAACTTACCGTCCTTATTTATGGGAAAAAGAGCAGCTTTTTGGAAAATGTGTGATCAAAGAACTGACCAGATTGGGGCTGTCCAAAAGATATTCGTCTACAGGCGGAATGGAATATCGGATGAGTACAGATGGAAGCCGTTATGCAAATGGCGCACGAAGAGATTACTACGCCATTGTTGCGAAAAGCGTAGAGCAGAATCTGCCAGGTGTGATCATTGAACATGCCTTTATTTCCAATCCTTCTGAAGCAAATAAATATCTGCGGACCAATAAGCAGCTGAAAAAATTAGGCCAGGCAGATGCAAGGGCAATTGTAAGTTATTTTAACCAGGTATCAAAGCAGGAGCCCAAAAAGGATACGGTAACACCAGATAAAAAGAACGGATGGAAGAAGTCTGGAAAGTATTATTACTACTACATCAAAGGGAAAAAACAGAAGAACAGAGTTCTGAATCTGGATGACGGAAGCTATTATGTAGACAAAAAAGGACGCCGTTTTTCCGGCTGGAAGACAGTAAACGATGTCCGCTACTATTTTGAACCAAGCGAGAACGGAAAAGCCCATACCGGCTGGCTGAACGAAGATGGAAAGTGGTATTGCTTTAACACCAAAACCGGTGCAATGTACAAAAAATGCACAGTAAAATCAAGCACTGGCAAGGAATATAAGTTTGATGCAAAAGGTATTTGCACCAACCGCATAGAAGAATAACTCCTCCGGGACGCAATCTTTGGCAATGTCAAAAAGTGTCAACAATTGATTTGTTGACACTTTTTTTATGCCATGTTATACTCGAAATAACAAAAATGGAAGGTGATGAAATGAAAGATCGGGAACGTACAAATTTCGAGGAACAAATACAGGAAATTTTTGGCACAACGGATATAGAAAGGTTACGTGTAATTTCTGAAAATGCCAGACGCTATAGCTGTATGGCAGAAGAGCAGGCGTTGAAGAAGCATGCCTCAGGAAGAAAGAATTCTTTTACCCAGCCACAGATCGCCGAGATTCTTGCCCTTCAGGACCAGGGGGAGAAAATCGCCTCTATTGCCAGGAAATACCAGGTTTCCCGTCAGACGATTTACAGTCAGATCAAACGTGCCCACCATTTCAGCGACGACCCTGATGTGAAAATGCGTATGAATTTCATGAATCATAATGAACTTTGTACGATTATTGACATTGATTTCAGACATGAGAAAATTGCAATACAGAATTACACAGATCAAATTCCCTTAAGAGCATTTGGAGTGGTTACAGATCCAAGCTGGGCAGATTTTGAATATTTCCTGGAAGACCGCTGCTTCCCCAGAACCCGCGACCACGCGAAAGAAATATTAAGGGAAATAGGAGTTCCTTTTTATGATCCGCTTCTGATCATAGAGAAAACCAAAGGCTACATGGCAGGCGATTACCAGTGGATTCTGATCTTGAAAAAGGAGGATTAAATACTGTGAATCATATTAATCTTGACCTGTATTCTCTCTTTCATAAAACAGGTCATACATCCAAAGGTGACCAGCGAAAATGGGAGATTGATGGTATCTGGTACAAGGCTGATTATATGGGCTATGAAGGTCTTTCGGAGCTCCTTGTTTCCAGCCTCTTACAAAAGAGTACTATGAAGTATCCTTTTGTCACATACGAGCTGGCAAGAATTGAATATAATGGCAGCTTTATGAATGCCTGTGTCAGCAGGGATTTTCGGAAAGATGGACAGATTTTGATCCCTCTTGAAAAATTATTTCGCCAGTATACGGGTGAAAGCCTGGCTGTGAAGCTGGCAGAATTTACAGATGTGAAAGATCGTATAGAGTTTTTGGTGCAGAAGATTGAGGAGATTACGCAAATAAAAGAATTTGGCAAATATATTACCGCTATGCTGGAAATTGATGCTTTTTTTCTAAATGAAGATAGACATACGAATAATATTGCGGTGCTTTATGATGAAAAAACGGGAAGGTATTCCAAAAGTCCTTTTTTCGACCAGGGATTATGCCTGTTGGCAGATACCACCCAGGATTATGCTTTAGATATGGAATTGGAGCAGTGCATGAAGAAAATTCAGGCAAAGCCTTTTAGCGTTGATTTTGATGCACAGCTGGAAGCGGCAGAAGAGCCATATGGAATTCAGCAGCATTTTCATTTTGAAATACAGGATGTGAAAAATATTTTACAAAATGCTGCTGAATTTTACCCGGAGAACGTCTGCCGCCGCGTGGAGTCACTTCTGAGAATGCAAATGCGGAAGTATGCCTATTTGCTGAAAGAATAAGATATATTTGAAAAAAGGTGCGGCTGTGGCTGCGCCTTTTTTCTGATAAGATAACGAGTAAAATATTATAAGATAGTATTGACAAAACTATATTATACAGCGTATAGTATTATCAACCAAACAATATTGATGAGCCATATAATATGATTGGAGTGATCAGATGGTATTTAACACAGGAGCTGCACTTCTGGACGCCATTGTCCTGGCGGTTGTGTCCAAGGAGCCACAAGGTACTTACGGATACAAGATCACCCAGGATGTACGGGGAGTTCTGGATATTTCCGAATCCACTCTTTACCCGGTGCTGCGCCGCCTTCAGAAGGATGACTGCCTGGAGGTCTATGACCAGGCCTATGCCGGACGGAACCGCAGATATTACAAGCTGACGGAGAAAGGGCAGGCACAGCTGAATTTGTACAAGGTTGAGTGGAAGAATTATTCCACGAAGATAAGCAGTATGTTTGAGGCTTCTGACCAGAATGTGGACAGCAGCCGAAAAAGGGAGGAGAATTAGCAGATATGGACAGAGCGCAGTTTATGGAACAGCTGGAGAAGCTGCTGTCTGATATTTCGGAAGCGGAGCGGCAGGAGGCGCTGGCTTATTACAACAGTTATTTTGACGAAGCCGGACCTGAGAATGAAGCTTCCGTGATCAGAGAGCTGGGAAGTCCGGGAAAGGTGGCCGCCATTATAAAGGCTGACCTGGACGAGAGCAATGACAGTTATGCCCAGTACACCGAGAACGGATATGAGGATCTGCGGGATTCCGGGAATTCGTACGTACCGGAGGTACGGGGTGGTTTTTCAGAGAATGAAAATTATTATGAGGAAAAGGAAAATGGAGGAAAATCCAGGCGTGCCCGGGATGGTTATCACCCGAAGGAAAAGGGAACGAACAGCAGATTTATTTTGCTTCTCATTGCCCTGGTATTCCTGTCCCCGTTTCTTATAACCGCAGCCAGCGGTGTGTTCAGCGTTCTGCTGGTGGTGGTCCTGCTCCCGTTTCTGGCCATTTTTGTGTCTGGAGTGATGGCATTTGCACTGATCGTGGCTGGCTGCGCCTGCATTGGCGGAGGAGTCGGGCTTTTGTTTAGTAATGTGGCGGTAGGCCTGTTGGTGATGGGAATTGGTGGAATTTCCATGGCAATTGGAATTTTGTTCTGTATCTTGACCGGATGGCTGGGCTCCACAATTTTCCCATGGATCCTTCGCAAGACGACAGACTTTTTCCAGAAAATCCTGTATCGGAATAAAAAGGAGGAACAAGCATGAAAAAAGGAACAAAGGGAATGCTGATCGCAGCTGGTGTGTTCGCTGTGGCGGGAATCGGCTTGTGCATTGGTGGAATTTCCGTAGCCGCAGTGGAGTCTGGGGGAAACGTATTTGACCAGGCTGATGAGGTCATTCGGGATCATGCTTATCCCCTGGCCGGGCTGATCCATTTCGGAAAAAATGTCCGGACTTTGGATACGGACTGGAATATCACAGATGGTGACACTGTGGAGCTGGAGTTTGCCAGTGATCTGGAGATCAGCCTGAAATATGATGAGCTTCTTTTTCGGGAATATGACGGCGACAAGATCCGGGTGGAGGTCGCAAATGACACCAAGCAGGATGTTGTAGTGAATGAGTCCTCTGGGAAGATCACCATCACAGATACCCACAGCGGCACCAGCAAAAAGCAGAAGCGGGTCAAGGTCAGTGTACCTGCCGGGAAAAAGTTCGGCAGCGTAGTGATGGGCATTGATGCTGGAACTATTGAGCTGGATTGTGACTTGCAGGCGGAGAATTTTTCACTGGAGGCAGGCGCTGGAGAGTTCAGCAGCTGTGGCACCATTACGGCAAAGAGCTGTGCCCTTCAGGTGGGAGCTGGAACCCTTGATATTGATATGCTTGATACCCCGGATCTTAGTGCAGAATGCGGCACAGGTGAGATCTCTCTGACCATGGCTGGCAAAGAGAAGGATTACGATTATGAGCTGACCTGCGGAATCGGCGAGATCGATCTGGGAGATTCTGAGTACAGCGGTTTTGGCATCGAGAAAACCATTTCCAACGATGGTGCCAGCAGAAGCATGGTGCTGGAGTGTGGAATGGGAGAGATTGATGTGGAGTTTGACGGGGAAGACTAAGTTTATAAGATTGGAGGAAGCTATTATGAGTAATAAGCGTTTATACAAATCAACTGTAAACTGTATGCTGTGCGGTGTCTGCGGCGGTATCGCCGAGTACTTCGACATCGATCCAACCCTGGTCCGTCTGGCCTGGGTAATCCTCACCTGCTTCGGCGGCGCCGGGATCTGGGCCTACATTATCGCCGCGATCATTATTCCAAAGGCATAAAAAATAGTATAAGCTTGCAATTTAGTGGGTCGGGTCCCAGCCATTGCCCGAATGCGTCCGCCTTGAAGAACTTTTAACCCACTAAATAACAATTGCGTTCATTGGGTATAAACTTTCTATATTTTGTCCATACTCCCTATATACATCCAAACAATGTAAAAAGGAGCATAGACATATGAACAAGGACAAAGAAGTAGAAGCCTACAAATCCGGCAATCTCACCCCTGAAGAGAAGACCAAATACGAAATCGCCCAGGAACTTGGCATATTAGATAAAGTCTTAGAAGGAGGCTGGAAAAGCCTCTCCGCCAAAGAAACCGGCCGCATCGGCGGCATGATGGCACGCAAGAAACCAAAAAACAACAAAAACCATTAAAAATACTTATGTGAAGATTCTGTGTAATGAAAGATCCCGGATTGATTTCCGGGATTTCAGACTGTAGACAAACTTGGTGTTGGGTGTTATGCCCAGCACCATTTTTCTTTTAAAACTTCTTTTCTTTTTATTTTTTTCAAAATCAACAAAAATCTGGCTGTGTT
>NZ_JBQKLL010000033.1:0-39928 GCF_052116245.1 Blautia sp. Sow4_E7 | reverse complement strand
TCGGTCCTTCTTTCGCTGGAAGAACCGAAAAGCTTTTTGGTAAGATAGTCCACCTGTTCCTGAAGGGCTTTTTCGTGGCTGGTTTTTTCGTCAATAACAAGACGGAGAGATCTGACCAGTTCCGTCTGCTCCGAGACCATTGTTTTCAGTTGTGTTATGGTGTCTTTCAGCTCTCGCAGCTGGATGTCTTTTGCACTGGAAGCCATCGTTCTCTCCTTGGATTTGATACCTCTATTATACCAGAAATACCGCCATTCCTAAAGGAAAACAAGTGCTGAAAAACGCTGAATTTATAAGGAAATCTGCCATTTTTCTGTGCAGGATTTTTACCGGGATCCAGATACTTTTTTACTCTGCTTTGAGTGCTTTTGGCTGGTCGATATCAATTCCGGACATCAGCCAGTCGAACTCCCGCCAGGAAAGATTCCGGACTTCCGACTGCTTCCTTGGCCATTGATAGCCGCCCCGGACAGACAACCGTTTATAGATCAGGACAAAACCATCCGGTTCACGGAACAGAGCTTTGATCCTGTCCCGTCTTCTTCCACAGAACAGGAAGAGCGCACTGGATGTCGGATCCATCTTAAGCTGGTCTTCGATAATGGCACAGAGACCATCGATTGATTTGCGCATATCTGTATAGCCGCAGACAATGTAGATTTTTTCGAGGCCGGAGATATCACCTAACATGAGGTCTCCCGGATCAGGCGAAGTGTCCTGGTGAGCAGGACAGGATCGGCATCATTGCTGATGCGGATTGTCACATCATTCATGGACACTTCAATCGTATGTGAATTGTCAAGGTTTGTTTGGGACATCTGCGATGCTATATGCTGTTCCGGAAGGTGATCCGAAACAATGTCAATGGGAACCACGTCCTGCTTTGAGCACGGGATCTCACAATGACCATAATTCGGTGCCGGGATCTGATCCGCTGCTGCTTTCCTGCAACGGCTGACCCAGTTATAAAAAGTGCTTACTGCGATGTCGTTTTCACGGCACCAGTCAGCATCTGTCATGCCGCTTTTGCGACATTCATTGATAAGCCTGATCTGTTCAGCCATTGGAACAGGGGCTTTGCGAGTAGCTGCCATAACCTATCCTCCGTAATTGTAGTGAAATAGTTTAAATATCTTTCGCCTACAATTATAGAGGAAATCAGAGTATTAGAAAATCCGCAGGAATATTTGGCGCTTACGTAAGTCATGTCCTTTTCTTCGTTTACACCCGTGACAGCTAAAAACGTAAGATACATTTTAAAAGGTTAACAATAAATATATTATGTAAATGTAATCGGGCGCAGATTTGTAGAATTATATGTGAAGCCTAGTCTTCCCGCAGCTTTACGGCAGTGGCCGCCTGACGCCGTCTGGAGTCATCTAAGGCGGCATAATGCTTCTTGGTAGTATTGACGTCCTTATGGCCTAAAACGTCCGCTACAAGGTAAATATCGCCTGTTTCCTGGTAGAGTGCGGTGCCGTAGGTACTGCGGAGCTTATGAGGGGTGATCTTTTTGGTTGTGGTAACCTGTCTGGCGTATTTCTTGACCAGGTTTTCCACAGCCTGTACACCGATCCGTTTCCGCTGGGTAGAGTAGAAGAGAGCGTGCTCGTGGCCTTCCACAGGTACAATATTCTTGCGGACCTCCAGATAGTTTTTCAAAGCCTTTTCCACCTCAGGACCAAAGTATACAACCATTTCATTTCCGCCTTTTCGGGTGACTTTGATCCCATTATTTTTGAAATCTACATCCTCAATGTCAAGTCCCACGCATTCCGAAACACGAACGCCCGTTCCTAGCAGGAGAGTGACGAGAGCGAGATCCCGGTCCTTGGTTTTTTCGTAATAGACCTTTTTCTGTCCGGTAAGATCATCACCGCCATGTTCAATATAATCCAGCAGCATGGCCACTTCATCAGCCTCCAGGCGGATAATGCTTTTTTGATGGATCTTAGGAACATCTACAAGAACCGTTGGATTGGTATGGATCATTTCCCGTTTAAAATAATAGGCGTAAAAGCTTCGCAAGGAAGACATTTTTCGTTTCAGCCCACGTTCGCCATTGGTTTCGGTTTTGTCCCCAGCCTGGTAAACCTTCAGATATTCTTCGTATTCCTCAAGATCAAGGGCCGTGATCTGATCCAGAATATCGACGGTAAAGGCATCCATAGACCAGTCCTTGAAGGCCGGATTTTGCTCCAGAAGAAACTGGAAGAAAATACGAATGTCATAGGCGTAGGAAATACGGGTTTTGGTCGTGGTACGTGGTTCGATGGCACGGAAGAAATCCCTGCAAAAAGGTGGTATGGTTTTTAGAACGTCGCGGAGACGTAAAGTATTTTCAACATCAGTTTGTTCGTGGTAGGTAACTTTTTTATCCATGAAGAATCTCCTTATTTTTGTGTTAAAACTTTAGACAACTGGATGAATTGGAAATCTGCGCAGCATCGTATTCTTATAAAATCTTAGGATGAAATCTGTGCGCAGAGTTACGAAAGTTAAAAACAATCATTCATGCATTTTAATAATGCAAATTTATTATAAGGTTATAAAAGGTGTTATACAGTAAAAATCCTGGAAAATCCATGAATTCCGGGGAAGTGGCTCCTTTTCATAGCCTATCTATATGAAAAACTCGGGTTTGTCGTATAGATCTAGATGCGGGATATAACGCCGGATCAGCCACTTCTTCCGGGCATTTCCGGCGTTTTTCTTAATTATAACATATTTGTATATAACAAAACAGATTAAACATAATGCAATGTATTACTGTTTATCTCTTTTTTGAAATTACTATATGTTCAGTCGGCCAGGTGTTGGCAATTCATGATTCAGGATCACATAATTGATTCATCCAGCATCACAGTAAACGGTCCGTCATTTTCCAGTGAAACCTTCATATCAGCGCCAAACACACCATGCTGGACAACTGGCACAACCTTTGCGGCTTCCTTCAGCATATACTCATAAAGCTCATTGGCCACATCTGGTGCGCCTGCCTCTGTAAAGCTTGGCCGGTTTCCCTTCTTGCAATTCGCGTACAAGGTAAACTGTGAAACCATCAAAAGCTCCCCATTTACATCTGCCAGGGAAAGGTTTGTTTTGCCGTTTTCATCCTCGAAAATCCGAAGCCCAAGCATTTTCTTTAGGTATTTGTCTGCAATTTCCCTGGTGTCGTTCTGTCCTACACCGACCAGTACAAGAAAACCTTTTCCAATGCTCCCGATCATTTCCCCATTTACCTTTACATTTGCGTGGTTGACACGCTGTATCAAAAGTCGCATGTTAATTTCCGTCCTTTTTACTATTCTGTTTCTCTTTTATCTTCTGTTGGTACTCTTCTACTAATTGTCTGACTTTTTCGAAAATTATGATAGAATATTTCTTAACAAAAGTCCAGATGGCAATCAGGATCCGCTGGATTGTTTTTAGCAAAGTAAGCGTAAATTTCAGCATTGCAGTACGCCTTGGTGTTTCTCTTTTTACTGGCTCTTCCGCCGGGAAAAGAATCGGTTCGTGTGTTTCTGGATCCAGGCAGTCAATATTGGTATACTTCTGTTCTTCATCTGGAACCTTTTTATAAATCAGGCTGATATGGACCAATTTGTCAAGTGCAGCATAAAGTACGGCGAAAACAGGTACTCCAATGATCATACCAGGGATTCCAAAGATACCGCCGCCAATAAGGATCGCCACAATAACCAGGAAACTGGAAAGTCCAGTAGATTCGCCAAGGATCTTTGGTCCAAGGATATTGCCGTCAAACTGCTGCAGAACCAGAATAAAGATGGCAAAATAAATGGCCTGCAGTGGATCAACCAGCAAGATCAGGAAAATACTTGGAATTGCTCCAAGGTAGGGACCAAAGAAAGGAATTACATTGGTCACACCGATGATCACACTGATCAAAAGTGTATATGGCATATTCAAAAAGCTCATGCCAATATAGCAGAGAACTCCGATAATTGCAGAATCCAGAATCTTTCCTGTGAAAAATCCAATAAAGGTTTTATTGGTAAAGCGCATGGAATGAATGATAAAATTGGCATGCTGGGTGTTAAAAACTGCGTAGGTGAGCATTTTCGCCTTAGCAGTAAAGCCTTCCTTATCTGCCATTAGATACAGGGAAACAATTGCTCCGATCAGGAAATTCTTCAGGAAATTGATCAGTTCGAACACACCTGCTGAAATATTCTTAAGCATCTCCTGCATCTGAGGAAGGATATTTGTAGTCAGGTATTCCTGTGCTGTTGTAATGGACTGGTTTAAAGTGTCCAGTGCATCGCTGTTCAGATTCCATTTCTCAATAAAGGACTGCAGCCACTTCTGGATAACCTTCACATAGGATGGAAAACTGTAGATCAAGCCCATAACGCTTCGGATCAATTCCGGCAGAACCATCATAATAAGTGCATAGATAAGAGCAAGGAAAAGGAACATACATAAAATGACACATGCCCAGCGGATTGCCTTGCGTCCCTTTTTGCCTACGGATACTTCTTTCTTGGCAAGAAGGGGATAAATAATCTTTTTTTCAAAAAAATTGAGTACCGGGGTAAGTAAAAATGCGATCACAACACCATAGACAATTGGTGTCAGAATTCCCAGAAAAGTCTGGATCCCAGTGATCAGTGTCTTCATATGGAAAACACCGTAATAAAAAAGCATACTGGCTGCAATTACCAGGAATGCAGTCACTCCCCAGCGAACATGTTGGTTGTCCCAGCGTAATTTCATATTGTACTATCGTCCTCCTGAAACATAAATGCATAATGCGTGCTGCTGTTTACAACCTGCACAGCAACGAATAAATATCTGTGCTGTTATCTGTCTAACAGCGATTTCCTTTTATTATAGCATAGTTTTTTCTTAATGTCTTATTAAAAAAGTATAAAGTGGTAAAAACAAGGAGCCCTCCTTCGAGAACTCCCTACTCTTACATATTCTGTGTAAATTATTTCTTAAGGTCATCAAAAATATGTATAGTATTGATGATTGCCTGTGCAGCACCTTCGATACCAAGCACACTGCTGTCAACGCTTAAGCTGTAGCCTGCTGCAGCGCCCCATTTCTTATTGGTGTAGTAGTTATAATAGCTTGCGCGGCTCTTATCTGTCTTGGTGATCATATCCTTGGCTTCCTTAGGAGTCTTATTGTATTTGCCCGCAATACGTTTGATTCTCCAGTCAAGGTCTGCGTGAATGAATACGCTGAAACAGTCCTTGTTATCTGCAAGGGCATAATCTGCGCAGCGGCCAACCATAACACATGGACCTTCTGCTGCTAATTTCTTGATCGCTTCAAACTGTGCCAGGAAAACCTTATGGTTCATAGGCATGTCTGTAAATCCCGCAGAAGAATATCCAAAAGAATAAGTATCCATTACAAGAGAATACAGGAAGCTGTTTGTTGGCTTCTCGTCGTGATTCTCAAATAATTCCTTGCAAATACCGCTGTCGTTTGCGGCATGCTCCAGAAGCTCTTTATCGTAGCATTTGATTCCGAAATATTTGGCTACTTCCTGACCAATCTGTCTGCCGGCACTTCCATATTCACGTCCGATGGTAATAATTGAACTTGTTGTATTGTTCATATCTGCCACTCCCTTCTGCAATTCCTTTACTGTGAATGGCATTTCACAGAAAATTTGTAAGATTATTATACACTACATCAGGGTAAAATGACAACTATTTTCTTAATTTTTCTAACAAATTGAGAAAATATTCTGGCAAAGGAGAGGAAAACTCCATATACTCTCCTGTCCTTGGGTGTACAAATCCAAGAACCATGGCATGAAGGGTCTGTCCCTTCAGGTGATAAGGGTTTTTGCCAGAGCCATATACTTCATCACCAAGAAGGGGATGCCCAAGACTTGTCATATGAACACGGATCTGATGGGTTCGGCCGGTTTCCAGGCGGCACTCAATGTAGGTGGCATTTCCGAAACGTTCCAGTACCTTATAATGAGTGACAGCATCCTTTCCATTTTTGTAATTGATGGCCATTTTTTTGCGGTCGATGGGGTGACGGCCAATGGGGCCTTCCACAGTTCCCTCGTCTTCCTTTAGATTTCCAGCTACAATGGCACGATAACGGCGTTTGATGGTGTGATCCTTCAGCTGCTGGGCAAGATCGCGGTGTGCAGTGTCGTTTTTGCATACCAGAAGGGCGCCTGTGGTATCCTTGTCAATGCGGTGGACGATTCCTGGCCGCATAACACCGTTAATGCCGGACAGGTTTCCCTGACAATGGTACATAATGGCATTTACCAGAGTTCCGCTGGTATGTCCGTTGGCGGGGTGAACAACCATGCCCTTCGGCTTATTTACTACCAGTACGTCCTCATCCTCATACAAAATGTCCAGAGGGATATTTTCAGGAAGAATATCCGGCTCGGTTAGATCAGGCAGGGTTGTCTGTACCAGATCCCCTGCCTGTATTTTATAATTTGCTTTTACTGCCTTCCCATTCACAGTAACGCCCTGATCCTTCAGAAGCTTCTGGAGGTAAGAACGGGAAAGCTCTTCGTATTTATCAGAAAGGCAGCGGTCTATACGCACCCCTGCCTCATCTGCTGTTGCTGTAAATTCCAATTGTTCCATAAATTGGTAAAACTCCTCTCTTTTAAGGAAGTCTGCTTCGATTATTTCGCAGATTTATGCCCTGGCTTTAAGAAGTCAAAATCATCCTCTTCCTTGTAACGGAAAAACATGAGAAACACCAGCGCTGCGATCCCACAGGTCACATAAATATCTGCTACATTAAAAGTAGGAAAATTAATCAAAGAAAAATAAATAAAATCTACCACATACCCACGGAAAACACGGTCAATAAAGTTTCCCATGGCTCCGGAAAACACCACGGCAGCGGTATAAAGCAAAGGTCTGTAATAAACCGTTGCAGGTGTTTTTATAAAAAGATAAATAATAGCTGCAAAAAACACCATACAGATCAGCACCAGAAAAAGAATCTTATTTTGAAGCAATCCAAATGCCATGCCTCTGTTTTCCAGGTAACGAAGTGTCAATATCTGGTCAATAAGGGAAATTCCTGTGTTTCCCTTTAAATATAAGATAGCCAGATATTTTGTCTCCTGATCCAGAAGCACCAGAAAAAGAATAAGCAGAAATCCCTTTATCCTGGGTGCCTTCAGAGGCGTATCAGTGTGGTTTGAAGATGTTGTAGTCTGCATGAGTCAATTACCTGCAGATGGCCCGGATTCCAACAAGAAGCTCCTGGTCGGTAACTGTCTTGTCAATAAAGCTCTTTCCAAGACCATCCATAAGAATAAATTTGATCTGTCCCTGTTCCATTTTTTTATCTTTTTTGGTGGCTGCAAGAATATCTTCGGGTGAAAGCCCCTCTACATACAAAGGCAGATGATAGACTTCAAGTCCATGGCAGATCTGCTCATACTCTGCATCTGTAAGAAGACCTCGTTCCCGGGAAATGGCAGCTGCAGCTACCAGTCCGATCCCTACGCACTGTCCGTGAAGAAGGTGAAAGTCCATCAGCTTCTCTACAGCATGTCCCACCGTATGGCCAAGGTTTAGAAGTGCCCGCTCGCCCTGCTCCTTAGGATCACGCTCTACAACCCCTGCTTTGATGGCACAGCATCTGCGGATCATAATGGCGAGCATTTTAGGATCCATTGTCCGTATAACTTCGTAATTGGAGCATACAAAGTCAAAAAATTCTTTATCGCAAATTAGTCCGGTCTTCAGGATCTCACCCATTCCACAGCCAAATTCGCGCTCAGGAAGGGACTGCAAGGTGGCCATACTCATATAAACCAGCCGTGGCTGATGGAAAGCGCCGACCATATTTTTGAACTGTCTGAAATCAACACCGGTCTTACCGCCTACGCTGCTGTCAACCTGTGCCAGAAGCGTGGTAGGGATCTGGATAAAATCAATTCCCCTAAGGTAGGCTGCTGCGCCAAATCCGGATAAATCCCCTGTTACGCCGCCGCCAAGGGCAACCACAAGGCTTTTGCGGTCAAGCCCATTCTTGATCAGGCACTGGAAAAGATCCTGAACAGTATCCAGGTTCTTATGGGCCTCTCCAGCTGGAAAAGTGAACTGGCATACCCGATCGGTTATTTTCAAAAGTTCTGCCTTTACCTGGTCTGCATAGAGAGGTGCAACTGTGGAATCGGAAACGATACACATGCTTTTCCCTGCAAGTCCCTCATCTGTTAAAGCCTGTGAAAGAAAAGAAAAGTCATTTTCAAAATAAATGGGATAACAGAAATCCCCGTCACGTTTTACAAGTATTTTTTCTTCTGCCATAGTTAAATCCTCTCCCGTTTTACTATTATTTATGCGTTGGCATGCAGTTCGGATATCTGCAGTTAAGCATCATCGAAGTTCATTTATACATATTTTCTGAGGCGGACGCCAAGCCGCCCCTTCTTAGTCTGTCTGGAAACTCCGTCAAAGATAAAGCGTCCCTTGCCGCGGACAGAGATAATATCCCCTTCCTTAGGCTCATATCCATTGGAGGTGATCAGCTTCCCATTTACGAATACAAGACCGTTTTCGATGAAAGATACCATACTGCTCCGGGAAGTCTGGAAAGCCAGTCCAATGAGAGCATCCAGTCTTACAGAAGCACAGGTGCCGTTTATCATCTCAAACTCAGGTCCAGGAATCTCCTCTGCCTGATCGACTCTGGAAACAAGCACTGTAGTATGCCTTACCCGGATTAGGTTCTCAATGAAAAAATCTGACATCTTGTGAAGACAGAAAAACCAGGCTTCTTTATCCTTGATCAGAATATCTCCCACAACGCTGCGGTCAACACCAAGGTTCAGAATTGCTCCAAGATAGTCCCGGTGTCCAAGGTCCTCGGAAAAACGAAGTGCTTTAGGCTCTATTTTCAGGCAGTCAATGGGATAATCCCAGGAAAATCCCAGGCTTCCCGGACAAAAGGCTGCCATCTGGCGTTCTGCGTGTTCATAGCCTCCAAAAAGCTTCACATCCACACCCATCTGGTGAAGCTTCAGGGAAGCCAGCATATTTTGTTCGTTTAAGTTAAGAAAATCCGTAAAGGTGACAATATCTCTCTGGTAAGAGAGATTTGCCAGCTCCCGGATTCTCTTAAGTAAAAATTCATCCTTATCCATAAAAATTAATATCCAGCTCTTACAGAAGGGGTAGCTCCGCCAAGAATATTCTGGAGATCTCCTGTGATATCAACAGAAGAAGGTCCAAGTACGAAGATATAGCTGGAGATCTTCTGAAGGGAACCATTCAGGGAATAACATGCACCGGATGCGAAATCAATGATACGCTGTGCAAGCTCTACGTCAATACCTTCCAGGTTCAGGATTACAGTTGCATTATCAAGCAGGGTGTCTGCGATCTCGCGGGTGTCTTCCATGGATGTTGGCTTGATCACACAAACCTCCATAGAAGAAGCCTGATTGGCACGACGGCTGCTTCTCATAGGGGTGATCTTGGAAGAAGCCACTGGGCGCTGTTTCTCTTTCTCAACAGGCTGTTTCGCTGGAGCCTTGGCAGCAGCTTTCGGTGCAGCAGCTGTATGTACTGGTTCTTCGTCGAAATCCTCTGGCTCAGAAGCTGATTCCTCTTTCTTACGGCCAAATTTCTCAAAGAATTTCTTCTTAGGCTTGTCATCCATCAGGTCGTCGTCAAAGAAATCGCCCTCTTCGTCATCGTCCATCAGATCTTCATCTAAGTAATTATCCTCATCGTAATCGTCGTCATTCAGCTTAATAGAATCTAATAATTTATCAAAAACGCTCATTTTCAATCTCCAATCTTCGTCTTCTTAACGTGTGGCATAATTGCGCTCACCGAAAATTCCGGTACCCACACGTACCATGGTTGAGCCTTCCTGGACAGCAACCTGATAATCTCCGGTCATACCCATACTCAGAACACTCATATTAACATTATTAATGTTTTTGGCGCTAATGTCAACACTTAATTTCTTTAATGTGCGAAAAACTTCACGATTTTCTTCTGGATTTTCAACAAATGGAGCAATTGTCATGAGCCCCATTACTTTGATATGGGAAAATGTGCTGATTTCCTGTAAAAGAGGAAGAACTTCATTTACCTTTAAGCCAAATTTACTCTCCTCTTCTGCAACATTTACTTCCAGAAGAACAGGCATGATAAGATCCTTTTTGGCAGCTTCCTGCTCAATGGTCTGGGCCAGACGCAGGGAATCTACTGAGTGGATCATGGCAACCTTGTCAATGATGTACTTTACTTTATTGCGCTGCAGATGACCGATCATGTGCCACTGGATATCAGAAGGCAACTGGTCGTATTTATCCATGATTTCCTGAACCTTATTCTCGCCAAAGATACGGGCACCGGCATCATATGCTTCCTGAAGCATAGATACTGGTTTGGTCTTGCTTACCGCAACTAATGTAACCTCACCTGGATTACGTGAAACAACTGCACAGGCTTTTTCAATATTTGCATTTACCTGCTGTAAATTTTCAGCTAACATTTATAAGCCTCCTTAAATTTGTATATCTGAACAGAGTAGCGCTTGCATTTACTGTAGTAGGGCTATTCGGTTATTTTACCTGGGAAGAATCCCTTGCAATACGGTCATATCTGGAAAGTCCGTAAGAAGTATTGCTGGAAATGATGGCATATTCTTCGTTCTGATCCAGTATTTCAACATGCCGGAATACCGCATACCCCTGGTTTACGCAGTAAACACCCTCAAGGGAATCTGTTTCACCAACGATAAAACGTTGATTGGAATTATCCTTTATAATGGCATCTCCCTCCAGGAAAATACTCTTATCTACATAATAATTGTAGGATTCGTCCTCTGGATCGTCGGGATTGGCCTTTACCTTGCCGTATATGGTGGCGTTGACAAAGGTTTTGACATTATTGCCGTCAGAATCCCTGGAAACCTTGTTGAAACCTATATTTTTGCTGTCTGGATCTTCGGTGGCATATTCAGCTGGAATTACGTAAAAATCCTGAAATACCACCGCAGAAAGCGGAATTTTAAGACCGGTTACCGTATTGGTTACCAGTTCAATATCAAGAAAACGATCGGAAGCATAGCGGATCAGACCACGGCTGAAATCTATTTTGCCATATTTTTGCCCATCAATTTTGATAATGGAAAAGTCACCGCTCTGCGTCATATCATCCTTGAGAAACTTTACACGAATAGTAGAACGGCCTTCCAGCTGGGCTGCCTGTTTGTTGCTGAGTGGAATGATCAGGCTCCATAATTCACTGGTGATATTGGTGTAAATATTATCCCCGGCCTGTACCTTCTCATCTGTTTTCAGGTCAGTTTCGTGGTACGCTGTCTGATCAAAATCCTCGGCTGTAAGATTGTCCACAGTTTTATTTTCATATCCGTCCATGGAATACAAAATAATACCATCTGTCTGTGCTTTACTGATATTCTGCCCGCTGATGGTCACAAACTGGGAATCTGCATTTCCGTCAGTAGAGATTCCTTCATATTGAAGAATGCTTCCTTCCAGCTGATTTTTAAAGCTGTAAGTATTATTAAATTTGCTGCTTGAAAAGCTTTTGGAAAAGCTGAGCATGGAACTGCGGATCCTGGAAAGCTCTTCGGGGGTTAAAGCAGTAACGGAATCGGTAACCTTACCGGAACTTAATCCATAAACAGCGCCCCCTGCATTGATCTTACTTCCCTCTCTGGCGTAATAATTCACATATCCGGAAGATTCCGCTTTATAAACACTTTCTTCCCGGAGGGAGATTCCTGTATAAGTTTCATTTCTTGATAACGGGCCGGTTGTTACCTGGTAAGATTCGATATGGGTAGAAGTAACAAGCAGAACCGCGGTAAAAATCATATATAATAACAATACACCAAAAGCAACGGTGGCGATATTCAGTCCGAATATTTTCTTCAGCTGTACAAAAAGTCCTGCCATTTTGCTAGGTCTGTTGGATTTCTTCTCGGACAAGCAGATTCCCCCTTTGTTTTTGAGTCAGGCTCTGAATTTGTTACTGGTCATGGAGTGAACAGTAACCTGAATTTTTCATACCAAACAATTGTACCATTTTTTGCCTGGGAACACAAGGAAAACAAAAAAGAAAACTCTGTGATAAGTCTGTGAACAAAGAAAGAAAAAACGAACATATTTTCAGAATATCTGTTTGCTTAATTCAGAAAAATATGGTATGATAGAAAAAAGTTGAATGAATTTCGGAGGAAAACTCTTATGACATATGGTAAAATCAGCAAAAAACAGCAGGAGATCCTGGAATATATAAAAAGTGAAATCTTAAACCGTGGCTTCCCGCCAGCAGTTCGTGAAATCTGTGAGGCCGTAAATCTGAAATCCACCTCATCTGTTCACGCCCACTTAGAAGCCCTTGAGAAGAACGGTTACATTCGCCGTGACGCCACCAAGCCCAGAGCCATTGAGATCATCGACGACAATTTTAACCTTGTCCGCCGTGAAGTAGTCAATGTACCCCTGGTAGGCACTGTAGCTGCAGGACAGCCTATCCTTGCTGTAGAGAATGTAGAAGGCTACTTCCCTATCCCATCCGAATTTATGCCCAATGAGCAGAGCTTCATGCTGAAGGTAAAAGGCGACAGCATGATCAACGCCGGAATCTTCGACGGTGACCAGGTTCTGGTAAAGCAGCAGCCTACCGCAGAGAACGGCGATATCGTAGTTGCCCTGGTAGAAGACTCCGCCACAGTAAAGACCTTCTACAAAGAGAAAGGCTACTACCGTCTCCAGCCTGAGAACGACACCATGGATCCCATTATTATTACCGGCGAAATCCAGATTCTGGGCAAGGTATTCGGCGTAATGCGTTTCTACCAGTAAATAAAATACGAATGCGCAGCGAAGCCCCACCACCCACCTGGCAGGCTTGGGTGAAAAGGGGCCTTTTTGTGAGTATAGCGAAAGCCGTGTGAGCACTGTTTGAGCCCTTTAGGGCGAGTTTGCTCACACGGCTTTCAATTAGCGACGGAGCAAAAAGCCCCTTTTCGCCCTGTTTGCCAGGTGGGTGGTGGGGCTTCGCGTCCCTCTGCGATATCCCCTGCTTTATTTCTCTAAAAATTCATCCATTTCCAACACCTTTCCATCTCTCCAGATTCTCTCCAGATCATAGAAAAGTCTGTTCTCCTCATCAAATACATGTACGATCACATCGCCATAATCCATAAGGATCCAACTGGAATTGCGGTTTCC
The DNA here is from genome assembly GCF_052116245.1 of Blautia sp. Sow4_E7. Taxonomy (NCBI): domain Bacteria; kingdom Bacillati; phylum Bacillota; class Clostridia; order Lachnospirales; family Lachnospiraceae; genus Blautia; species Blautia sp. Sow4_E7. Next base: position 26,724 of record NZ_JBQKLL010000033.1, on the reverse strand, counting down.
CTCAATCTGCTTAGCCTCAAAACCAGCACGTCCAAGCTGCTCTTCCACATTATCTACGATCGCCTGAACCTGATTGGAGTTTGTGCCGCTTGCAATTACAAAATAATCTGCAATTACAGAAACATTGTGAATATCAATTACTTTGATATCCTGTCCTTTTTTATCGTCAATTGCCTTGCAGGCAATCTGTGCCATCATTTTCTCTGTACTTACTGTACTCATTCTGATCTGCTCCTTTCCTAATAATGCCTGTACTGCTTCAAAAGATTTTATTAAACAAAAACAAAAATCATTTGCCAGTACATGGCGGAGTATTATTTATCAGATACGTTATTACGCTTATTATGCAATTCTTTATAATAAATATAAGCCTCCTTAGAAGTTGGCTCAATATCATCAGCAGAGTCTTCTTCCAGATACTCCAGAGTATCCTTCAGGATATCATACATACACTCATCCAGATCCTCAAAAGCCAGCTTGCGGATCTCTGGCAAACGGCTTGCCTTATAACGCATAGGCTCAATATAATCCGCAATATAAATGATCTTTTCCAGAAGGCTCATCTCCCGTCTGCCAGTGGTGTGGTAATTAATGGCGGAAAGAATCTCCTGGTCCTCAATCCCGTATTTTTCATGGGCGATATAAGCTCCAAGGCGGGAATGAAGAAGAAATGGATGCTCTTTTTCGAAATCAGAAACCGGAATATTGTGTTCACTGCACATTTTCAGTTTCTTTTTATTAGGGATACACTTGGCACAGTCGTGAAGAAGACCAGCCACCTGTGCATCCTTGATGTCATATCCGTGAACCATAGCCAGACATGCGCTGGTGTACATAACGCCCATGGTATGCTGGAAACGGTCCTCGTCAAGATATTTGGCAAGCTTTTTCTCTATTTTTGCAAAATCGTAATCTGCCATGGTCAGACGTCCTTCTTTCTGTAAATTCCATTCTCTTTCATGTAAGAGATAACTGGATCCGGAATGTAATATTTCAGACTTTTTCCTTCAGAAACCCAGCTGCGGATCTGGTGGCTGGACACATCGATGTTCATGGTGTCCAGAAGGGTAAAATGTCCCTCATATTTCGCAGAAAGACGCTTGATTTCCTGGTTTAATTCATCAGAGGACGCATGATCACGGACCGCCACAACAAGGGTGCAGGCCCTGCAGATACGCGTCGGTTCCTTCCATTCGTCAAAGGTGAAGAGGGAATCCGCTCCAATGATAAAAAAATAGTCTGTATCCGGATTTTGTTCTTTTAACTCTTCCAGAGTGCGGTAGGTATAGGTATACCCGGTCTCATGCATTTCTGCAAGAGACAACTCAAAATGGGGATTATCTTCGATGGCAAGCCGGACCATATCCACACGCTGGCCATCAGAGGCTCTGCCAGCCCGGTTCCGCTTATGAGGCGGATTGCCGGAAGGCATAAACAGAACCTTGTCCAGGTGAAGCTGCTCGAAGCTCTGTTCACCAAGGATCAGATGTCCCATATGGATGGGATCAAAGGTACCACCCATGATCCCGATTCTTTTACGATTATTTTGGCAGTTCAATTTTTTTCTTCTCTTTTTTACCTTCGCGGTATAATACGATCTTCTTACCGATTACCTGTACAACCTGGGAATGGGTACGCTCTGCAAGTACCTGTGCCATTTCCTTAGGATCCTCCAGACAGTTCTGAAGCACGCTGATCTTGATCAGCTCTCTTGCTGCAAGTGCCTCTTCAACAGCCTTGGTGTTCTCCGGTGTAAGGCCGCCTTTGCCAAGCTGGATGATGGCATCCATTTTCATTGCCAGGCTTTTTAAATATGCTCTTTGCTTACTTGTCATAATTTATCTCCTGAATCTTACAAAACGATTATTTATAATAATCAAACTCAAATCCATACATACGGACGGTATCGCCCTCCTGGATTCCTGCCGCTTCCAGTTCTTCCAGAATGCCGCCTTCTTTTAAGAAACGCTGGAAGAAGGCAAAGCCCTTCTCAGAATCCAGATTGGTATAACCAAGCATTTTCTCAATACGTGGTCCCTCCACGATAAATACGGATGGATCTTCCTCGTCAACCTGTACAGTAAATGGAAGGCTCTCATTGATCAGCATGTCTTCCGGGAAGAACTCCTGCTCAAATACAATGGCCTTCTTCGGACAGCTGTCCAGAAGCTCCTTAATATGGAAAAGAAGCTCACGTACACCCTGTCCGGTAACTGCGGAAATCGGGTACACCTTGATGCCTTTTGGCTCAAATTCCTTACGAAGCTTATCCACCGGATTCTCCTGTCCGTCGTCAAAAATACAGTCCACTTTATTGGCTGCGATTACCTGAGGACGTTTCGCAATCTCCGGATTGTATTTCTCTAATTCCTTAGTGATCTTATAAATATCATCGATAGGATCACGTCCCTCTGTGGAAGCCGCATCCACAATGTGCACCAGAACTCTGGTACGCTCAATGTGGCGAAGGAACTCATGACCAAGGCCAACTCCCTCAGAAGCGCCCTCGATCAGTCCAGGGATATCTGCGATGATAAAACCGCCGTTCTCCGTATCTACAACGCCAAGGTTCGGGCTTAAGGTTGTGAAATGATAGTTGGCGATCTTCGGCTTCGCATTTGTAACACGGGAAAGGAATGTGGACTTACCAACATTAGGGAAACCTACCAGTCCCACGTCTGCGATCACCTTCAGCTCCAGAAGCACTTCAAGCTCCTGGAATGGTTGTCCCGGCTGGGCATACTTGGGAACCTGCATGGTAGGGGTTGCATAATGCTGGTTCCCCTTACCCCCGCGGCCTCCCCGCAGAACCACCTGACGACGATTGTCGCCGGACATGTCTGCGATTACCTTGCGGGATTCTGCTTCCATGATAACAGTACCTTCCGGTACCTTTAATATGATATCGGCTCCATCGGCCCCGTGGCAGCGCTTTTTGCCGCCCTCCTGACCGTCCTCAGCCTTATATTTTCTCTTATGACGGTAGTCTCCGAGGGTATTCTGTCCCTCGTCCACCTCAAAAATAACGTCTCCGCCCTTGCCGCCGTCGCCGCCATCCGGACCGCCGTCAGGTACATATTTTTCCCTGCGGAAGCTTACATGGCCGTCGCCGCCCTTGCCGGAACGGATATATATGGTAGCTCTGTCTGCGAACATTAAATCTCCTTTATAAGAAAAGGCTCCAAACCTTTATAGATTTGAAGCCCCTTGCTCAACTAATTACTCTGCCTCTACTGGTACGATAGAAACCTGTTTCTTATCGCGGCCTTTTCTGGTGAATCTTACAACACCATCGGTCAGTGCAAATAATGTATAGTCTTTTCCGCATCCTACGTTCTCGCCTGCGTGAATCTTAGTTCCGCGCTGTCTGTAAAGGATGTTGCCGGCTTTAACAAACTGTCCGTCTGCTCTCTTCGCACCTAATCTCTTGGACTCGGAGTCACGACCGTTCTTTGTAGAACCAACTCCTTTTTTATGTGCGAATAACTGAAGGTTCATCTTCATCATTGTTGTTACACCTCCTTGACTCTTACTGTCAAATATCGATTGTTATAACTATGCTCAATTTCTGTTAATCCGAGAATCAGGGAATCCATAAGAAGCTTCCCGCGCTCAGTATTAGGATTTGTTTTAAAATGGATGGATACATATCCGTCATCCTCTCCCACTTCAATCTCTTCCTCTGTAAACTCGTCAAGGGAATTTACTGTGGTGATGATCAAAGCAGATACGGCGGCACATACAATATCCTGTCCCTCTTCGGCATAGCCTGCATGTCCTCTGGACAAAAAATCCAGATAAGAGCCATTTCTCTTCTTAACTGTAATATTGATCATAACAGCACCAGATTAAGCGTTGATCTTTTCGATTTTAACTTTGGTGTACTGCTGTCTGTGACCGTTTTTCTTGTGATATCCAGTTTTTCTCTTGTACTTGTAAACGATGACTTTTTTAGCCTTTCCGTTCTCAACTACAGAAGCGGTAACACTGGCATCCTTAACGTCTTCTCCAACTTTTAATCCCTCATTGCTAACTGCAATTACGTTATCAAAAGTAACGGTTTCACCAGCTTCAACTCCGAGCTTCTCAACTCTGATTACGTCGCCTTCAGCAACTTTGTACTGTTTACCACCTGTTGCAATAATTGCGTACATTTGTGGCACCTCCTATAGACTTTACTCGCCAAATATGGTGGCCTCTCGGCTCTTAAACCTCTTTGTGCGGCATACTTGATTATAATAACAGGGAGATCTTGTTTCGTCAAGAGGTTTTGAAAAATATTTTGTAAAAAAATGAAAATTTATTTCCTCATAATCCTGTTATTGTTCAGAAGAGAAAATCCCTGATTGGATCTGCCTTATCTCCTCGATCACAGGCCTTCTGACCTTCTTGCGTGTCATCTCCAGAATGTGCAGCGGCGTAATATCTACAGCCTTGCATTTCACCGGATCCTTCCGCAGGTATTTCTGTAATACATGGAAAAGCTCGTCATTATGATCCGGGTTTGCCATGTTGATAAAATCAATGAGAATGATTCCAGACAGATTCCGAAGGCGCAGCTGTCTGGCGATTTCCCTGGCTGCTTCCAGATTGATCTTGCGGTAAGTTTCTTCGGCTTTCTTTTTACCTGTAAATTTGCCGCTGTTTACGTCAATGGAGACAAAGGCTTCTGTCTGCTGGATCACAATAAAGCCGCCGCTGTTCAGCCAGATTTTTTCCCGCTGTACTTCTTCCAGCGCAGTCTCTAACCGGGAAAGCTTATATAATGGAAGAAGCTTGTCCTGGTAAAAACGTGCCTTGCTCTCTTCTTCCGGGCTTGTCTCTTTCAGATAAGAAGTAATTTGTTGGAAAATCTCCGGATCATCGGTGACAATATCGGTAAGACTTTCACTGTAAATATCCCGCTGGGTAGTAAGATAAACCGGCTCTGTTTCATAGAGAAGACTAAAACAGGTGCGGCTCCTGCCATTGACGGCTGCCTTTTCGTACAGGGATTTCAGATAGGAAAGCTCCTGAAGGATTTCGGCTTTTTCTGCCTGGGCAGCATTGGTGCGGACGATAAGGCCGTACTCTTTATCTGGATGGGCAGCCTCCTCTTCTAACCAGGAAGAAAGAGTGTGCCGCTCGGTGCCAGAGAGCTTTCCGGAAAGTCCGAACTTCTTTTCCCCTGTGGTGAGTACCAGATATTTGCCTGTGAAATTTAAGTTGGCAGTCAGCGCGGGAAGCTTGCCCTTCATGGCATCACGGCTTACTTGTACCAGGATCTGGTCACCAGGGCGAATAGGACTTCCGGGTGTTTTGCCAGAAGCGTAGATCACATGCTCTGCTTCCTGAAGGGGAAAATAGCCGCGGACACCAGGGGCAATAAGAACAAATGCTGCCTGGATGTTGGCGGCAATATTTTCTACCTGTCCCACATAGATATTTCCAAGAATGGACTGGCGGGCAGCAGCTTCTAAGCGAAGCTCCATGATCTGACCCTCTTCTTCAATGGCGCAGACATGGCATTTGTTGCCCCCAAGCTCCATGGTGGTTATGATTAATTTACTCAATTTTATTCACCTGATTAAGTTGATAAAAATATGATCGCGCTAATTTTATCAGTTATTTACTTTGCGTGTTGAAAGTTATTATTTAACTTCCGCACCAAGAGACTCCAAAGATACGAATTTATGCTTTTTCTCATCCCCAAGATCCGCATACACTTCCAAGCGGTGGATCATACATGCAAACTCCGGAAGCTCCTGTCCAAGCCAGCCTGCAAATGCAGCGATTACCGCATCCGGCTTGGTATAGTTGGCACTTGCAGAAGCAAGACTTAAGAAAATGCGGTCATTCTCCTGTAATTCCATTTTGTAAATGAAAGGACGGATATCTACCTGTTTTTCCCCTTTTTTGGTCTCTTTGGTAACCAGAATTTCAGGCTGCTTAAGAAACTGGGGGATTTTGTTCTGCCATCCCTCTTCCGGTGCTTTTCCCGGACGGAATTCTACCAGATAATCAGCGGCGGCCACCAGGGACATGGCCTTGCTTGCTTTTCCATCCTCTACCTGGCGGGCGCTTAAAACACGTACTCCCTCCACCATCTGCGCATTCAGACGCTGGCAGATCTCATCAGTAGGAAGTGTGACAGTAAGCTCCATATCAAAATATTCCCCTGTACTGGTCACGCCAACCCCCAGTGGTGCAGCAAAAGACATGATCATATGGGGACTGTACCCGCTGGAAAAAGCGATGGGAAGCTCAGCGCGGCGGATGGCTTTCTGGAAGTAGCGCATGGTATCCAGATGTCCCACAAACTTCATAGGACCTTCTTTTGTAAATTTAATTCTTATCTTCATAACATACGCCTCCTTCATAACGTCTTGCTCCGCAGCCTGCACATTTCTGGCGGCAGTTCGGTGTAACTACCTCACCCTTTGCCTGTTTCCACTCACGGATCAGGAACTCCTTGGTAACGCCGGCATCAATGAAATCCCATGGAAGAATTTCATCTGTGCTTCTCTCACGAAGTGTGTAGAATTCAATGTCAATACCAGTTTCTGCAAAAGCTTCTTTCCAAATGTCGTAGCGGAAGCTTTCGGACCAGGCATCATAGAGAGCACCCTTCTCATAGGCTTTCAGGATGACTTCAGAAGCCCGGCGGTCACCTCTTGCAAGGAAGCCCTCCAGAGTGGTGACATCCGGCTCATGCCAGTTGTATTTGATGCTCTTCTGGTTCAGCTGGGCGCGGATTTCTTCTTTTACCACCTTCGCCTTGTCAATGAAATCCTGTTCTGTGTACATTGGGGCCCACTGGAATGGGGTAAATGGCTTCGGTACAAAGAAAGAAGTACTGACTACGATCTGTACTTTTCCATGGCGTTTTTCCTTTGGAACAGTATCGTAGTATTCTTCTGCAATGCGCTCAGCCAGGTGCGCGATTCCCTTCATATCTTCTTCTGTCTCAGTTGGAAGTCCCAGCATAAAGTAAAGTTTTACACGGTTCCAGCCGCCAACAAAGGCTTCATGGGCACCGTGGAGGATCACTTCCTCGGTAAGTCCTTTGTTAATTACGTCACGAAGTCTCTGGGAACCAGCTTCCGGGGCAAAGGTAAGGCTGCTCTTCTTAATATCCTGTACTTTGCTCATAACATCCAGGGCAAAAGCGTCAATACGAAGTGACGGCAGGGAAATATTTACACCTGCGGACTTAAATTCGTCGATCAGGAAGTTTACCAGCTCTTCTAAGTGTGTGTAATCGCTGGAGCTTAAGGAACTGAGGGAAATTTCCTCGTGTCCGGAGTTCTTCAGCATGGCTCTTGCAGATTCCTTCAGCTCTTCCACGTCACGTTCGCGGAGCGGTCTGTAGATCATACCAGCCTGACAGAAACGGCAGCCTCGGATACATCCTCGCTGGATTTCCAGAGTGACACGGTCCTGGGTGGCCTTGATAAAAGGAACCACTGGTTTCTCAATTGGACAGTATCCCTTGTCCATATCTACGATCAGCTGCTTCTGGATCTTCTGGGGAACTCCTGGGCGGTTTGGGGCAAAGGAAGCAATGGTGCCGTCTTCCTTATAGGCAACATCATAAAAGGCCGGAACATAAATTCCCGGAATCTGGGCTGCTTTCATAAGGAAGTCTTCCCTGCTGCCTCCTGCTGCCTTATTGGCCTTATATGCGTCAAAAAGAGCATCATAGACGGTCTCACCCTCTCCAATATAAAACAGGTCGAAGAACGGGGCCAGTGGCTCTGGATTATATGCACATGCACCGCCGCCAATGACGATAGGACATGATTCGTCTCGTTCCTTTGCCATAAGCGGAATCTGGGAAAGATCCAGTGTCTGCAACACATTGGTATAGCACATCTCGTATCCAAGTGTAATGCAAATGAAATCAAACTCCTTCACCGGATCCTGGGATTCCAGGGCGAACAACGGAATTTTCTGTTCGCGCATGATCTTGTCTAAATCAAGCCATGGGGAATAGACACGCTCGCACCAGACGTCTGGGCGTTTGTTAAACATATTATACAGTAACATCATTCCGAGATTGGACATGCCGATTTCATAGACATCCGGGAAGCAAAATGCGACCCGGGTGGTCACCTCTTTTTTATCCTTCATTATGGAGTTGACTTCACCGCCAATGTAGCGGGCTGCTTTGTCAACACTAAGTAATATTTCGTCACTAAGTGCTAATTTTCTCATAGTTTTCCTTTCGTATTTTGTATATATCTTACAATAAAGACGGCAGAGTTTGCAAAACATAGATTGCTGTCATAGAATATCTGCCTGATTTAGAGCTTATTGATAATCTGTAAAAATAAGCCCTATTTTTTAGCTCATTATGGGGCTAAAAAGTGGGTTTGGTCACTTTTTTAGTGAGAAACAGCTTCCTTATTTAGAAAATTGCAAAACTATTTCCCATATAATGATAGTAATGACCGTTAACAGTACTTTTTATTATATAACAGGAAGTAAGGGAAGCGCAAGCTTTGTTTGTGAAATCGGCTTGAATATAGAATCATGCTGGAAATATTATAGAAAAAGAGGCTTTTTTTAGCTTGCGATAGGATCAGAAGCCAGCCTTGGTCATTTAATATGGAAGAAATTCAAATGTTTTTAGCTTGGGCATACAATTATAAACCAGTTTGGTCACAAAAATAGGGAAAGCCCTATTGAAAAACAGAGATTTTTTTGCCTGACATGGAAAGAAAAACCGTTTTGGTCACTCGATTTGTGTGTTGTATCTGCCTGCATCGGGGACGGATGACCTTTGCTGGTAATAAAATACGGCATAGTCGGGTAAGCTGACTATGCCAATATTTTCAAAAGTATGTTGTTCCTGTAAGATCCATAAGATCGTGCTTATCAATGGGAATCTCGCAGGCACTTGAGTTCATGGAAGTCTCATACCCTAAAGAATCTTCTAATTCGTCTATCTCGTTGTCTGTTAAACGTATCTTTAGAAAGCTTCTCCATGGAAATGCAGGAAAAGAGCATTTGGACAGGATACGTTCATAAGGTTTCTTGATAAAATTCTCCTGCTGTTGTTTCCCGTTCTGGCTCCAGATCAGATACCGGAATGGATTAAATTTCGCATCCTGTTCTTGTAGTGCTTTTAGACGCTTTTCCTGATTTTTGATCTCGTTCATTATAATATCTGGCAGGTATACCGTTTTGGTATTTTCCCTGGACAATACGATATTGGAACGGGGACCGTTGTAGTCTTTGTGAGTCCTAGGCAGATCAAGGCAATGATTATCAAGGTCGATATCATCAAAATGAATCCGGACGATCTCTGCGATCTGCAGGCCGGCAATGGCGGACAGAAGCATAGGAAGATAAAGCGTTGGGGCATTCATTTGGAAATCTTCAGTAGCTGCAAAAGCTGCTGGAAAGAATAAGCTTCGGAAGTATCGTAAGAAACACTATCGTCCCAAATTCTCAGCCCACTGGATCTTATGGCATTGGCAGCAGCCGTACCATTGTCCTGTCCTGCACAGTATAATTCCATGGCATTCCGAAAGAAACTGGATACTGCATCATACAACATAGAATATTTTTCCACCGGAAAGTTTTGGGTATCAGGGATCTCGGTCTCTTTCAGGATCTTTATCAGTTCCTCTGTGGTTACATCATTTATGCGTTTATCGCCCAGAACGGGAATAATGTATTTTTTGATAAGGCTATGATAACTTTTGTTATAATCAAGGGCATGACGCCAGAAGGACTGGAATTCTTTTACGGTACATTTGAAGACGGGAATCCGCTTCTCTTCCGCCTGCTGTTTATAAAACGGGTACATAGCCAGTGCTTCTTCTTTTGTTTGGTGATATTTTGTCTGCACGGTCAGAACCTTTCCGGATTCAAAAGTACATTTTATGCGGTAACAATACCGTCCACGGCTTTTGATGTAAGTTGGATTTGACGGGAGGTTTGCAGACTGCATTTCGCCGTAGAAAAAAGCATTCTTGTATTTCACATTTGTTTTTGTAGCCTGAGCCATTTGCTAATTCTCCTTTCCGTGAGTTCCATCGACTAAAAAAGGACCGATCTGGACACCGCCGGTTAAATAACGTATTTTTTCGAGGGAACAGTTTTTTTGAATCAGGAACCATACGAACATATTACTAAGGTCACTCATTGTGATGGACGGGAGCCCATTCTTTCTGGTAATGGATTTTAGCTTTGCATTAAGAGCTTCTTTGGTCTTTATGGTTCCATGGCTGCTGATTGAGAAAGAAGTTTCTTTCTTTTTATTCGGATTCGAGGAAAAAAACACATTATTTTCTTGCTAGCGGCGGATGAGTTCTTCACCAATAAAATCAGGGACTTGAAAATCCCGGATCCTTTCCGTATCCAGCTGCTTATAAATGTACCTGGAAGCATCCGGGGATAGCTGCTTGTTTTTGATATACTGGTGATGGATTTCCAGCACACGGGTACAGGGAGTGAAGTCTTTATAGGTAAGGCCAAGTATCTCTCCTGTAATCAGGCCGCAGAACAATGCAAGAAGGAATTCCAGACGGTGAGGGCAGGAACTGCTGTATACCGCATTCAGAAAAATTTTAAGCCGTTCGCTGGTATAGAGTAATACGGTTGTTTGGGGCTTTTTATAAGCGGCAGGTGAAGGTGCGGGATTGCAGCTGACTTCTCCGTGTTTCCATATATCATCTGAAAAAAGCTGCAGCAGTTTGGCTACGGCATATTCGGTACCTTCGCAATAAGCTTTGCAGGCATTGATCAGATCTTTTAGATATTTGGCATCGACATTGTGAAGAAGCGGATCTGTTGTAATGTTGGGATCGATTAGGTTGCGGATGACCCAGCGATTCCTTATAATTTCATTTTTGCTGCAATTATATGCAAGGTATATTTTATAAAAATAATAGCTCAGGTATTCGTTGAAAGTAAAAGGGCAATGGTTGGCACTTTTCAATTCCACAAGTTCCTTTGTAGAAATACGTGCTGCTTCTTCGCAAAGTGTTTCAGCTGTACTGCGCTGCAAAATGCCGTTATGGGTAACGGAACGGATTGTCTGCGATTTAGGGTCTACTGTTCTGGTGCGATAGCTCCATAAATGTTCATGTGATAAAAATACGTCTTCTGTTCGGTTCATAAAATCCTCCTGAAAAATTATATAAGACAAAATGCTCAAAGGTGATCTGCTGCAGGCTGCCCAGGCAGGAAAACATGTTATCTTCATCATAAATATGTCTGAAAATGGTCGTTTTGTCCTGCAAGAAATATATGTTCCTAATTATAATATGTATGATTTTAGTAAATATGGCCTGTTTTTGTAAGAAAACATTTAAAACTTGATAAAAGGACAATCTGACTGGAATTAACTGTTCATGGGATAAAAGAAAAGGCGCACAATGCAATAGCTACATTATGCGTCTCATGAGAATAATTTGTTTCAAAGGAAGCGCCTATTTAATAAAGAACCATTTTTTATAGATAGAGTCATCCGGAAGAAAAAGTATTTTGGGATCGTAATCTTCCGGAAGAAGGTGATTGGCAGAAACATACTCTTCTATTGCTTCGGAGATATCGTATGCGCTCAGATTTTTTGTTGCTACATAGACTTTGCTGGTAAAATCCGGACTGTAATGTCCAAGACATTCAGAAATCGTTTTCATATTGATCTTATATCCTGCCAGGATGGTTGCATAACTGTTACGGAACTTTCTCCAGGGAAGCCTTGGAAAATCGCACTGTTCGGTCAGCCGGTTATAGGCTTTCGCATAAAAGCGCCGGTGATAACACTGTCCATTTTCCCGGCAGCAGAGGTATCCAAGATCCAGAAAAGATGGATTTTCGGTTCTGTGCTTTTCATAGCGCTGCCGCTCAAACAGGATCTCTTCCAGGACAAAATCAGCCAGTTCTACAGTCCGTCTGCTTCTTTTGGTTTTCAGTTTAAGTTCCTGCGAAAGGACAGGTCTGTTCGAAGACTGTTCGTTGGGATATATGCTTCTTCCTAGCTGCCGTTCCACGGAAATTTTTTTATTAAGGAAATCAATATCCTCATACCGCAGGGCGATAATTTCTGATATCCGTAATCCGGCGGTGGCAGCCAGGAGCATAGGAAGATACAGCTGAGGCTCCTTTTCCCGGCAGAGGCACAAAAGCCGGGTGATCTGTTCAACAGTGTAGACTGGTGAGCTAGTCTTCTTGGTAACTGTAGAAGCATTTTTTCGTCTTAATTCAGCGGAAAGTCCATCGTATATGTTGTATGGAAGGTAATTGCGACTTTTGGCATAGCGTAAAGAACCGGTGATCATACCAATGGCAGTCCGCTGTTGATCTTTTGAAGAGATTTTATGCAAAGCTTTTACCAGGTCTTTTCTTTTCAGTTTGTTTAGCCATTTAGTACCGATGAAAGGATTGATATACCTTCTTATGAGATTGCGGTACATGGTAAAAGTATTGTAGGTGATATGCTTTTCCTGGATCATATGGTAATACAGCCAGTAATCATAAAATTCTCTGACAGAATAAGAAAATGGGACAAAGGTTCCTTTGGAGATCTGCATGAGTGTCTCGTCCCTTTTCTGCCGGGTCAGCTGTCTGTCGGGATAGCCGCTGCGTTGTACTATTTTTGTATCACCTGACTCAAAAATAAGGAAAAGACGGAAACTATAGTTTTTTCTGGATTTTAAATATACCACATGCAGCATCTGTCAGGCCACTTTGTCTGCATTCGGTTACCAGTTCCATCCATTCGTCCAGGGAACGCCCTGGAGCACGTTTCTTACTCATAATGAAACCTCCAAATGTAGTAAATTTCTATCTCCTATCAAGCGGAGTGTAGTAAAAATCTATTTACTATCATTATGAGTTTAAAAACGTAGACAGTAAAGCTACCCAAGATCTAAGCGCTTACGGATATCGTGCTCAGATGAGCCGGAATTTGCACTCCAATTCATACTCTGTTGTTACAGAATTTTTTATGGATAAATTTTTACAGCAACTATCTGGTCAATATTTTATATGCAGTATACTTTTTTAGTTTGTAATACACAAATCCCCGGCATCTGTCATAATGATCGAATGCTAGGGATTATTAAAGTCAGCCTTTTACAGCACCCACCATAATTCCTTTTGAGAAATACTTCTGCATGAATGGATATAGCGCGAAGATTGGCAGAGAAGCAAGTACAGTAATAGTCATTCGGATTCCCTTCTGGGAAATGGCTGCCATAGCCTGCTCCGTTTAAGCTGGCAGCTTCTTTATTCTGTATTATTTAATTATCATTTTAATTTCAAAATTGAACTGTTCTGCATCAAGACGATACCGTTCTGACAACTCAGGCCCGCAACTGTTAGAACCAATTCCGTTTTGGACATAATCCAGGCACACGACCGTACTTCCACAAGGCTGTAATTCATAGCTATGTCTTTTTGCTGTCAGTTCCTCTTGAGTATATGGTGATACGTTAAAGGAAAATGTCCTTTCTCCTGCTGCTGCAAAAGTATTTTCCTTTCCTTTTAAGATAAGGTAGTCACAGTCGGTATGACTTCCATTTTCCTGTGGACGCAGGTAATCTTCATGCATTTCAAGTACATTAGCATCATATTTTCCATGACTGCCGGCTCTTCTCTTATCTACGTAACTTTCCTCAGGTCCTATTCCGTAATATTCTACGTTGTCAAAATCTCTGTTAAGGAATAAACGGATTCCAAATCTCGGAAACATTGGAAATTCCAAATCCCTCTTTACATCCATTTTTACCTGGATTGCGCCATCCGAAGTAATAATCCATTCTGACTTCACATCAAGAATTTTTTGTACGGTAGGTGCAGAAACACTTAACGTTCCTAAGATGTGTAGTTTCCCATTTTTGGTAATGCAGGAAGTTTCATATGCTCTTGCATAGCTCTGGTCATAATGAGCATTCATCCATTCTAATTTGATTTTCCGGTCGTTGTCAGTTGGTGCTCTCCAGATATTTAATTCCATAGGACGAGTCAGAAGTTCTTTTCCCTTTACAGTAATGCTTTCAAATAATCCTGTCAGTCGGTTGAAGCGATAAGTATTTTCCTGCCCTACATGAATTGTAAAGTATCTGTCACACTCTTCCACAGTAAAACTATTATCAGTATTCATTTCAGCAAGAAGTTCAATGGCTTTCTGATTTCTTCCATCTATGTTCTTTAAAAGGATTTCATCAAATCCAAGAGACTCATCCGAATGTAAAATCTGAGTATTATTTTTCAAACAATAAGATACTTTTAGGTAACATTTTCCACTATCTGGTATTGAAACAGGAAGTTTGATTGTTTTTTCTTCATGAGCTGGTATACTTTCATCTAATTCAATTTGTCCTACACAGTCAACTTCTCCGTCAACGCTCACCTCATATATAAGATAAATATAATCTTTAAGATCAACATAATTCATATAGTTATGAAGAACCATATCTCCAGTTTCCTGATCATAGTGAAGAACCCTTGCCGGTCTATATATATTTTTGTATTCTTTTAACCCAGTATGTGGTGTTCTGTCAGGATAAACCAGTCCATCCATACAGAAGTTTCCATCGTGAATTTCTTCGCCATGATCTCCTCCATAATAATAGATTCCCTTGCCATTTTCAGCCTGGCCTTTGTAAATAGCATGATCACACCACTCCCATACGAAACCTCCACAAAGACTGTCGTACTTCTGGATCAATTCAAAGTAATCCTCCAGGTCTCCAGGTCCATTTCCCATGGCGTGGCAATATTCTACCAGAAGAAGAGGTTTATCCGGATTCTTTTCTATGTATTCATCAATCTCAGAAAAAGCTGGGTACATTCTTCCAACTACATCAATATTGGAATAGTCATACTCACGGTCTGTACTCTGATAGAATGCACTCTCATAAGTCGTAAGACGGGTTGGGTCAAATTCTTTGATCCATTTTAGGGATTCCTCAAAGGTACATCCATATCCACATTCATTACCCATAGACCACATTACAATACATGGGCGGTTTTTTTCTCTTTCCACACAAAGTCTGGTACGATCCATGGTTGCAGGAATGAAATCCGGGTTATTTGCAATTCTTTTATTCCACTGCTCAACTACATTTTCCCACTCTGGATTTTTCAAGTACTGTGTCTGGGTTCCATGGCTCTCATTATCAGCTTCTGCGATCACAAATAAGCCATACTCATCACAAAGCTGATAGAAATAAGGAGAATTCGGGTAATGGCTGCTTCGGACTGCATTAAAGTTGTGCTGTTTCATCATGATCAGATCTTTTTTTATCTGCTCCATATTTACTGCGGAACCGGTTATCGGATTGGAGTCATGACGGTTTACACCTTTAAATTTTGCTTTTACATCATTAATATAGATTACGCTTCCCTCACAGTGGATTTCACGGATACCGATACGGTCTATGATCACCTCATTCTCGGAAAGGAAAAGCACCTGATACAGATATGGCTGTTCCGGATTCCAGAGTACAGGGTTTGTGATATCTAATACCGCTTTGTAAGCAAAATTTTCATCGTCACATTTCTTAAATGTACCTGTAGCCACCGTATTTCCCTCATGATTCCGGATTACAATTTTAGTATTTTCTGCTGTATTGCTCTCCCCAAGAAAATTCGCACGAATTTCAATTTCTGCACCATTTTCCCCTATAGATGTAGTGGTAAAATAATCATACAGTACACTTTCTGGTCGCTTTAACAGATATACATCACGGAAAATTCCTGTCATACGGAATTTGTCCTGGTCTTCTAAATAAGTTCCATCACACCATTTCAGGACAAGTACCGCTAAAGTGTTTGTTCCTTCTTTCAGATGATCGGTCACGTCAAATTCACTGGTTGCATGAGCCACCTGGCTGTAGCCTACATAGACACCATTGATCCATACATAGAAGCAGGAATCTATCCCCTCAAAATTCAAGTATGCTTTTGGTGCTTTGGAATCTTTCTTATATTCAAACTGGTGTACGTACGCTCCGCAAGGATTCTCCTGTGGTACATATGGCGGATCAAGCGGAATTGGGTAACGGACATTGGTATACTGATGGCTGTCATAGCCATAGTTCTGCCAGATTCCCGGAACTGGAATTTCGTCGAAGCCCTTAGTGTCATAACCTGCTTCGTAAAATTTTTCCTGAAGATCATAAATGCTCTTATAGAACTGGAATTTCCAGTTTCCATTTAACAGCTCCATACGGTCAGATTTCTCTCTGTCATGTACAAGAGATCCCATATCCTTTGATGCAGGCATGTAGTATGCTCGATGGGGCATGGTGTTTTCATGTAACACATTCAGATTTTCGTAGTGTTTTGGTACGATCATATTTGCTCCTCCAATATTATATATTTTTCTGTTTTAACGTCTGATATGATTATACCTGTTTTTTAAAAAAATTACATAAACTCTATTCGACAAAACATGCACAAAATGATATAATTTAACAAGTAAAGACACAAAAATATACACTTCTTTATTAATTTTGAAATATGCACAATCTGTTCCGATAAAAATTGTGCATATTTACAAGGAGGTAATTTATATTGTACACAAACTCCGCTTACTGGCACCAGACACGCTTGGATTTTAAAGATAAAAAACATCCTATTTTTATAGGGAGCTGCGGTACTTACCGTCTGTACACAATAAAGAAGCTGCCAACGCACCGGCCGCGAGGTCGGCTTGATTACCAGCTTCTTTACGTTGCTTCTGGAAAAGCACATTTCTATTTTGATGGAAAAGAGGAAATTGTTTCTGCTGGAAACATGGTTTTGTACCGTCCAAAAGAAGAACAGCGCTACTACTATTATGGTGCTGACCATCCGGAAGTGTACTGGGTTCATTTTACTGGGAATAACGTCAAAAATATCCTCCGCAAATACGGCATTGCAGATGGCGTTCATGTGATTTATTCCGGAGTCTCCATGGAATACAAGCATCTGTACATGAACATGATTGAAGAACTGCAGCTGCGGAAAGAAGACTATGAAGAGATTCTTGTGTATTACTTTATGCAGCTTTTAATCCTTCTTCACCGCCAGATTCTTGTAAAACCTCACAAGAAGAATCCGATGATCATGGATGACATGGCGCAGGCAGTTGATTATTTCCGAATGCATTACAATAAACAGATTAATATTGAAAAATATGCAGCTTCGAAAAATATTAGTGTTAGCTGGTTTATCCAGAACTTCAAACAATATACGAATACAACACCCGCCCAGTACATACAGAACCTGCGTCTTTCAAATGCGAAATCTCTGTTGGAAACCACAAACTACAATGTTACAGAAATTTCCAATCTGGTTGGATATGAAAATCCATTATATTTCAGCCGCTTTTTCCGGAAACAGTTTGGCGCTTCGCCGTCACAGTTTCGGAAACAACTGCGGCAAAATGAAGAGAATCAGATGACTGAACCAGAAAAGAAATGATCTGTATACGAAAGCCCAGGTTCAAAAACTGCCTGGGCTTTTAATTGATTTATTTTTATTGCTAATATTCTATTTTCTCGTAACCAGATACATATACGGCATCTTTCATATCACTGATTTTATATTTATTTCTTCTTGTTCTATGAATAAACTTCTTATTCTTCTATTTTAATATACTCCCACAAATGCCATCGCAGGTGCAACTCTGGAATCTTCAATTACGATTGCCAGACTATCTGTATGGATTCCCTTCAAATCGACGATTCTCTTATACCCGATAGTTGTTCCTTCATAGCATTTTTTCATGCTGCCGTTTTCTTCATAGCAGACATTAAATGCTTCAACTCTCTGGCTAAGCGGAATTGCTTCTTTCAGAACAAGATAATGTAGTTCTTTTCTTTCAATCCATTTGATCTTGATAACCAGTTTATTGGTTCCAGCCTCATTCAGGAAATAAGTCTCATAATCATCGTTTCTAAGGACTTCTGGGGACATCTCCCGGCAGTCAAGTGGTGGAATGGTTGTAATACCAGCTTCTTCCACTAAATTATTGGAAAAGCTTTCTTTGATAAAGTCACCTAACTGCTTCAGGTTCTGAATATCCGTTGGATGGATCTTTCCGTTTTTCATCGGAGGGATGTTTAACAGAAGTGTAGTATTTCCACCAACTGATTTTAAGTAAATATCCTTCAGATTCTCAAAAGAACGTACCGTATCATCCTCTTCTTCGTGATAGAACCAGCCCGGTCTGATGGAGACATCTGTCTCAGCCGGATACCAGGCAAGTCGTTCTTCCTTCGCAAGACGTTCCCTGCTTCCCAGATCAGACTGTGTTTCATCCAATGGTCTTTCACGGAACTCTTCATTATCCTCCTGCTGGCTTAACTCTGCGGTCAGAGCCGGATCTTTCATATCTGCTGCTACCACGCTCCATTCACTTGGGCGTACCTCACCAGCTTCATTTCCACACCAACGGATATCAGGACCAGAAATAGAGATCACAGCATTTGGCTGCAGCTTGCGAACTACCTGGTAGTATCTTTGCCAGTCATATTTCTGTACCTTTCCGTTTGCGCCTTCCCCACAGGCACCGTCCAACCATACTACAAAAATATCACCATACTCTGTCAGAAGCTCTGTAAGCTGATTCACATAATAGTCATCATACTCTTTTCCCTTTCCATAGGATTCATTGTTTCTGTCCCAAGGAGAAAGATAAACACCAAACTTCAGGCCATATTCTCTGCAAGCCTCCATTGTTTCTCTTACAATATCACCCTTTCCATTTTTATATGGAGAGTTTTTGATACTGTGTTCGGTGTATTTTGATGGCCACAGGCAGAATCCGTCGTGATGTTTGCAGGTAAGGATCAGTCCCTTCATACCGCCCTCTGCGGCTGTTTTCGCCCACTGTTTTGCATCCAGCTCTGTCGGATTAAAAATAGATTCCGGCTCTGTTCCATCGCCCCATTCTCTTCCGGTAAAGGTATTTACTGTAAAATGAATGAAACAGAAAAATTCCATGCTTTCATATGCAATCTGTCTTGCGGACGGTACTGCTTCAATTAATCTTTTGTCTTCTTTTAAGTCGCTATAGTTCATAATCATCCTCCAGACATTTTTATTGTTACATCCCATTGCTATATTTCGTTATCTTAATGCTTATTTTGTTTCCAGCATTTTACTGTTCTTTAATTCTTCATTTGCCTTTTCTACATTCATCTGTGACATAATAAAAGTAATGATTACACAAATCACAACTGGAATCCACAGATACATAGTATGAAGCATGCTAAGGCAGGAATCCGGCTGTACAGCAAGTGAACTGTTAAAGTGGCTGAATTCCAGAAGCCAGCCTGTAATCGCAGTTCCAAGTCCTCCTCCAAGTTTCACACCAAGGGAAGTACAGGAATACATGGTTCCGTCTACACGTTTATGCTTTGTCAGATAAGTATACTCTGAACAGTTAGCAATCACCGCATTCATATCACCCTGCCATGGTCCCATACCAAATGCAGCAACGGCTGTAAAGGCAATCATAAGCGGTACGCTTCCCATATAAGCAGCAACTACTACAAGGGCACGTCCAATGGTTCCAATGGTATATCCAACCAGATTCAGCTTATATAACCCTTTCCATTTTGCTACTAAAGATGGTGTAATAACCAGTGCAATGATTAACGGGATATTGATTGCCCAGGAAAATACCGGGAACAGATCCTCGTTTTTCAATACATACATCATGTAATAAATACCCATACTGAGCATTGCGGAATAAATCTGCTGCAGAATGTAGGTTACGCAGATCATAATATAAAATCTGTTGGAAAATAACAGTTTTGCAGCTTCAATAAGGCTATATTTTTCATCTACTGCGCTTGATGCATCTTCGTTTAAGACTTCTTCTGGAAGCTCTTTTACAGATAATGCAGAAACTGTATTTATAATAAGTCCAATGATGGCATAAATGATTGCTACAATTCTCCATCCAGCAGCTCCCCCTCCCATAATCTCAACAAACTTGATAGTGACAGACTGGATCAAAAGACTGGTAGAAAATGCAAAGATAAAACGGTAAGATCCCATTTCTACACGTTCTTTGCTGTTTTTGGTAATCAGAGCTGTAAGAGCTGAATATGCAATGTTATTTGCTGTATAGAACACTGCATTTAACAGGGAATATGCAATAAAGAACCATGCATACTGCGCTGTCTGTCCAAGACTTTCCGGAATTGCAAATACACCGATCAAAGTAACTGCACAGCCGATATAACCATACAGCATCCAGGGTTTTGCTTTTCCCATTTTTGTTTTTGTCTTATCAATCATAGAGCCGAAGAAAATATCGGTCACTCCATCAAACAGTTTTGATACTGCAATCAATGTTCCTACAATACCCGGGTTCAATCCAACAGTATTGGTCAGATAGAGCATTACGAAGGTGGAAAGGAATGCATATACCACATTTCCAGCCACATCTCCGGAACCGTATCCGACTTTGTTGTACCATTTCAAATATCTTTTTTCTTCCATGTTTTCCTTCTCTTTCTCCTGTTTTTTCAGGTTTATTTTCGTACTTCCTTAATCCGAATATAATTATATCTTTATCTTTCCCAAAATTACATAAACAACATTTAACAAAACATGCACAAAATTGTAGAATTTTAAAAAATAGAACATTTCAGGATAAAAAATGCGTTCATTTATAACATAAGGTCAATTATTCAAAAAAATAAGAGGGCTGCATCTTACAGCTCTCTTATTTTAAATATACATCCTATTCTTCATATCCCTGCGGATTATTAGACTGCCATCTCCAGGAATCTTCACACATCTCACGGATACCGTTTTCTGCTTTCCAGCCAAGCTCTTTTTCTGCCTTAGATGCATCACAATAACAAGTTGCAATATCTCCGGCTCGGCGAGGTTTGATCACATATGGAATTTTCACACCAGTTGCAGCTTCAAAATTCTTTACAATATCAAGAACACTATAGCCCTTTCCGGTTCCCAGATTGTAAATCGCAAGCCCAGGATTTTCCTCGATTTTCTTAAGCGCTTTTACATGCCCCTTTGCCAGATCCACAACATGAATATAGTCTCTTACACCAGTTCCATCCGGAGTATCATAATCATTTCCAAATACACCAAGTTCCTTCAGCTTACCAACTGCTACCTGTGTAATATATGGCATAAGGTTATTGGGAATGCCATTTGGGTTCTCTCCAATTGTTCCACTCTTATGTGCGCCAATTGGATTAAAGTAACGAAGAAGCATAACATTCCATTCTGGATCTGCTTTCTGGATATCGGTAAGCACCTGTTCCAGCATGGATTTTGTCCAGCCATACGGATTCGTACACTGTCCCTTTGGGCATTCTTCTGTAATCGGAATCTGTGCCGGATCTCCATATACAGTTGCTGAGGAAGAGAAAATAATATTTTTCACATTATGTTTTCTCATTACATCAACCAGGGTTAAAGTGCCTGCTATGTTATTTTCATAATACTCCCAGGGCTTAACCACAGATTCTCCAACTGCCTTCAAACCTGCAAAATGGATGCAGGACTCAATAGTTTCCTTGTCAAAAATATCATTTAAAGCATCTCTGTCCAGAATATCTGCCTTATAAAACTTCACTGGTTTTCCTGTGATTTTTGATACTCTGTCCAGTGCTTTTTCACTTGCATTGCTTAAATTGTCCAGTACCACAACATCATATCCTGCATTCTGAAGCTCCACTACCGTGTGGCTTCCAATATAACCAGCACCACCTGTAACTAAAATTGCCATAATGATTCCTCCTGAACGGTTTTTTCTTTTATTATAGTCTGATTTTTGTAAAAACATATGGACAAAGTTTTAGAAAATATGGAGAAAATGCCACGATTTCTTGTCTGATTTCTTAATTGCAAAAACTTATATTTTTATATATTTTTTCTTGCTTTTTCCAATAATCTGCTATATACTGCCCCATGTAAAGTAATGCAGAGTAAATTCATGAGCGTAAAGTGCCTTCCGGATGGAGAGTTGCCGGAGGACGAAAAGAGAAATCTTGCGGTTCGTGGATTGCTTCTCGCTGCAACAGAAGATAAATATGAATCCATAAATTATCTCCTATTGTGAGCGAAAAAAGAAAAGGAGGTAATTTTTTTATGGAGAAAACAAAGAACATGTTTCTCACCTCAGCCAAAGAGCTGAAAACCACTTCTACACTGGCAGTCTGTGCAATGCTTGCTGCCCTGGCACTGATTTTAAATTCAGTTGCTTCTATCAATATCGGTCCCTATGTAAAAATTGGATTTTCCGGTATCCCAAACCAGATTGCTGATTATCTGTTTGGACCCATTACCGGATGTCTGTTTGCCGGTGTGCTGGATATTGTGAAATTCTTTATCCGCCCTGATGGTCCATTTTTCTTTGGGTTCACCTTTAACGCAATGCTCGCGGCATTTATTTATGGATATTTTTACTACAAACATAAGCTCACTTTCCGTCGCGTGCTGATTGCAAAACTGGTTGTCGTTCTGATTGTAAATGTTCTGTTAAATACCTTATGGCTGGACATGCTCTACGGAAAAGGATTCCTTGCAATCCTCCCAATGCGTACTGTAAAGAACTTGATCATGTGGCCAATTGATTCCTTTATCTTCTTTACCATCACAAGATTGATTGAACAGACAGGAATTTTTAATCTTTTTAGGAAACAGGCTATAAAGCAACTGTAAATATTTCAAAGTATGACAACTTACTCATATGAATATAAAAATGCGGATATTCCAATGCTTCATAAGCCACTGATATCCGCATTTTTTATCATCTTTAGAAATTTCTAGCTTTATCAATAATCACTTAAAATTATAATAAATCATCGCAACTTATGTACCCGCTGCTTTCCTCGATTACCAAAAACTTTATTCGGAAACTCTGTTTGTTGTCTCTAATAATTTGTTTAGCTTATTATTGACCTTATCTCTATTCTCTAATTGTAGTTTTCCTGTAAATAGATAACAAAATTTCAATGCAAACCACCACACATAAAGTGCTTTGAAACTTTGAAAAAAATTGTCTGAGAAGATTCCATGGGCAATATTATTTCGTATGTTAAATCCAAATTTAGAACAAAAAATTGTTTTCAATGCAAGCAAAAGGTCTTCATCCAGACAGTCTTTTATACCTTCCAGTTCCAAAACTGCATGCATTGTTTTTATTTCTTCTATTCCCTCTTCATTTATATTGTACACAGGTTCACCGCATTCGATAGCTAAACACCTGACTGCATTTTCAATCTGTGGAACAAGAATACTTAAAGCAGTAATAAAATCACCAGTAAAGCCTGCTAAAAGGCCTTTGCTATATGATTCTTTTCGATCATTCGGGACAATAACGCTTTTCGCAACAATATCTCTTATATCCTTCTCTTCAATTACATAATTAGTGCGAATATATTCAAAAGCATTTCCAACTGTTGTTTGTGCAACAATCTTCTCTATTCGCCAATAAATTCCAGGCAATCTTGTAGCAATAGGGATGATACTTAGTACTCAGTTCTATAATTCCATTCTCATCTCTTTTCAAAAACAGATTTATAATTTCATCATCATTCATTTACAGGTTGTCCTCCGGGGTTCTTTAAGATAAAAGTCACTGTCCATAATCTGACCAGCAACAGATAAGGCGCGATAAGGCGCCTTTTTGAATAAAAATATTTCCATTCATAATATATATCGTAAAAAATAGTGGATGGTAACAGAAAAATTCAATTTTTTCAGTTGAGATCCAAACTACAGTTTTGGTTTTCAGCAGATTACCTTTTTAGGGTAAAAATAAATAATGAAAAGCAGCCGATATTCTCATTTTATATATCATGAGATACCGGCTGCAACTGCTGTTATAAAATATTTTCTTGTTCTGTAGTTTTGTACTTCATACTACAGCATTCATTATAATCACGATCAGAATACGTCCTATAAACTGTCCACAAAACGCATAAAATCTTCTCTTCCTTTTGGTGTGTATTTATAAACTCCGGCATCTTCCAGCACATGTACAAACACCAGTCCTACTTCTTTTTGAAGAATTGCATGAATGTTCTCTGCATTAATATCCGGATATTTTTCCAGCAATTCTTTCACCCAATCCTCATGCTTTGCTATTTTTTCATTTGAAGAAATATCTTTTCCAGATAAAATGTATTCCTCTAAAAGCTCCAGTTCTTCTTTTAATCGGGCTGGAAGAACTGCAAGCCCCATTACCTCGATCAGTCCGATATTTTCCTTTTTAATATGATGGTACTGTGCATGTGGATGATATACACCAAGTGGATGTTCTTTCGTCGTAATATTATTGCGAAGTGTCAGATCCAGCTCGTATACATCTTCCACTTTACGGGCAATTGGGGTTATGGTATTATGTGGCTCTCCGTCCGTATTGGCAAATACAAAGGCTGCTTCATCTGTATAGCCTCTCCATGCCTGCAGCACATGTGTTGCAAGGTCAATCAACCGTTCTGGATTTTTATGACGGATACGGAGCACTGATAACGGCCACTTTACAATTCCCGCTTCCACATCCTCAAATCCAGGAATGGTCACATGCTTTTCAATCGGTGCCTTAGCCATTGCGAAGGTATAATGTCCTCCCTGGAAATGGTCATGGCTTAAAATAGAACCGCCTACAATTGGAAGGTCTGCATTGGAGCCCAGGAAATAATGTGGAAACAGTTTTACAAAATCAAACAGCTTCACAAATGTGTTCCGTTCAATCTTCATGGGGGTGTGACAGGAATTAAACACGATGCAGTGCTCGTTATAATATACATAGGGTGAGTACTGGAATCCCCATGGGCTGTCATTGATCGTAATCGGAATGATCCTGTGATTTTGTCTTGCCGGGTGGTTGACTCTTCCGGCATAGCCTTCATTTTCCGGACAAAGAAGACATTTCGGGTAGCTTCCGGATTTTACATTTCTGGCTGCTGCGATTGCTTTTGGATCCTTTTCCGGTTTTGAAAGGTTGATGGTAATATCAAGTTTTCCATATTCACTGTCTACTGTCCATTTCTGGTCTTTCTTTACCCTGTAACGACGAATATAATTGCTGTCCTGACTCAGTTTATAAAAATAATCCGTCGCTGCTTTTGGATTCTCCCCATATTTTTTCCAGAACGTTGTCTGTACTTCTGCAGGTCGTGGCATGAGGCAATTCATCAGTCTGGTATCAAACAGGTCTTTATAGACAACACTGTCTTCAATCAATCCCCGATCAATTGCCTCTTTTAACAGTTCATCCAGAACCTTCTCAAGTTCAATGTTCTGAAATTCCTGTTCCGGTGCAGTGTAATCATCCTCGTAAAATACATCCAGCAGAAGATTTGTTGTGTAATTTCTCTCACATTCTGGTATCAGTCCCGTCTCGACTCCATACTGTACCAGTTTTGCAATACTCTCACTCAGCATATTTTTATCCTCTCTTTTCTATATGATTTCATTTTGCAGAACAAACTTTTCTCTATACAGATTCCGGTATTCTCTTGGTGTCATTTTGTAGCGTTCCCTGAAAACCCGGTTAAAAGTCCGCTGACTTTCAAATCCTGCATCCATGGAAATGTCCGTAATGCTTTTGTCAGTACACTCTAAATGAACACAGACATAGTTTAATCTCTGTTCATTTAAATATTGGTTAAAATTTCTATGAAAAGTTCCGGAAAAGACACGCGAAAGTGTAAATTTACTTACTCCCATATCTCTTGCCATCTTTTCCAGGGACATTTCTTCTTTAAAATGTTTTGCAATATAGGAGACAGTCTGATAAATGATATCATTGCTCTCCACACTGCTCTTATCCTGTAAGTTAAATGCCGGGATACTTCTGGCCAAAAGGATCTGCACATAAGCCTGTTCAACAACAAGGTTAGGATTTTGCTCCTTTTTATCGAGCTTCAGACACCGAATTGCATTTACAATATCCCGGTGGACCTGCGGCTTTTTAATCACAGGATTTTTCGGACAGTATTTCTGCATAACAGAAGCAAATTGTCCGCAAAGTATGGGCTGCGCCCACAGATAGCATGCCTTATTATTCTCTCCTGAAAAGACCTGGCAGTGATGGATCACTTCCGGAAAAAGGACTGCAAAATCACCTTCCTCCATGTGAAAGAGTTCCTGGCCCATTCCAAGCTCCAAGCATCCTTCTGTAAGATAGATGAATTCAACTGAATTGTGCAGATGAGGGGATTCATGTCTGGCAATGCGGGAATGTAAATGCAGGTTTTCTTTTTTCTCTTCATAAACCGGAAACATAATTTCTCTCCTCTGCAAATTTTGTCTGTTTTTTCTTTTCATTTGGCACGTAATCCGCTTTCAGGTGATCTATAATGCACTTGTAAGTTAAGAAAAGAGGTGAACGAAATGAAAAATTTAAAAGCTTATATCTTATATGTGATGAATTTCTATGCAAACTATTATAAAGTTTGCCGCTAATGCCAGAAGAGAATTCCGGTATTCGGCCGGATTTTCTTCTGCATAAACTATCACATCCGCTTTTTATTAGTATAACCAACTGATGAACCCCTGTACATGAACAGGATTCTTTAAAATATAGACAAAATGATACAAAAAAAGATATGCTGCAAAAAATGACTGTATTTCCTGCCTCATATCTTTCCTTAATCCAATGACAGACAGCCCGAAAATATCGGGCTGTCAGACTGTAGACAAACTTGGTGTTGGGTGTTATGCCCAGCACCATTTTTCTTTTAAAACTTCTTTTCTTTTTATTTTTTTCAAAATCAACAAAAATCTGGCTGTGTTCCA
>NZ_JBQKLL010000032.1:0-40179 GCF_052116245.1 Blautia sp. Sow4_E7 | reverse complement strand
CATTTTTCGTCATCATAAAAAACACCGCCCTTCTGATATTTATTATATCAGAAAAGCGGTTCCAACAATAGCAAAACCCTGCAAAAGCAGGGCTTTGTCTACAATCTGAGATCCCGGATTGATTTCCGGGATTTTTCTGTTATGATGAAAACAGAAGAAATTTGCCATAAAAAACGGAGGACAATTATGCGTATCCTGATTGCGGAAGATGAGGTGGAAATTGCACGCGCGCTGAAGGTTCTATTGGAGAAAAACAAGTGCGCGGTAGATATTATACATAATGGAAAAGATGCCTGGGACTTTGTCAGCCAGGGACACTATGATGTGATCGTGCTGGACATTATGATGCCGGAAATGGATGGCCTGGAGGTGCTTAGAAGAGCCAGAGAGAACCATATTGCGACCCCGGTGATGCTGCTGACAGCAAAGTCCGAAATTGAAGACCGGGTAGCCGGGCTGAATGCAGGAGCAGACGACTATCTGCCCAAACCCTTTGCAGCAAGCGAATTTATTGCCAGGGTGAAAGCACTTGGCAGAAGAAGTACCAGTTACACGGAGAGTCTTCTCTGTCTTGGAAATACCACTTTGGACTGTAACCGGTTTGAACTATCAGCGGAGGGCGAAAGCATTCGGCTGAACAACAAGGAATTTCAGCTGATGGAATTATTTATGAAACATCCTAAATTCGTATTTTCCACAGAACACATTATGGAAAAAATCTGGGAGCAGGACGGAACCACCGGGATGGATGTGGTGTGGACCTATATTGGTTTTCTGCGGAAAAAATTAAAACAGCTGGGCGCTACTGTAGAGATCAAAACTGTCCGCGGATCCGGCTATTCCCTGGAAGAAGTATAGTCCGCTTCGTGAACAGCAGCTTATCACGAGAAGTTAATCTGGAGGAGAACATATGCTGAAAAAGATGCGCTGGCATTTTATCTTGGCTGCCATGCTTGCAGTTTTTATTATGCTGGTGACTGTACTGGCTGGGATCAATGTGTGGAATTACCATACGACAGCAGTTCGGGCAGATCAGAGAATACAGGAAATCTACGACTTTGAAGCTGGAAGGGTAAATGCAGATCAAGAAAATCCGGAAACGCATAATGCTGCAGAACAGTCCGCAGAAGGCATTACTGACAGCAAAAATCAGAATTCTGAATCTGTCGAAAATTCAGAGAGCAGCGTTGATGGGAATCGGGATAATTCAGCGACAACTGAAAAGCCCGCGCCTCCAGATGTCTTCAACCGCCCAGAGGACCACGATCCGGAGGCACCCTACACAACACGCTTTTTCATAGTCCGCCTGGACGAAGAGAAAAATGTAACTGCTGTTTCTACTGACTTTATTGCCTCTGTTACCCAGGAAGAAGCCGAAGAATTTGCCCTCAACGTGCTAGGTGGGAAAAGAGAAAAAGGTTATTATAAAAACTACAGATTTCAGATTGTAATAGAAGAAAATGATAATATTGTTATATTTTTAAACACCACAATGGAGCTTCATTCTGCCAGGAATGTCCTTCTCATTTCCTGTCTGGTAGGAGTGGTATGTTTCCTGGCTGTGCTCCTTCTGGTGATCCTTCTTTCAAAAAAGGCGATGAAACCTTACATTCAGAACATCGAACGGCAGAAACGTTTTATTACAGATGCCAGCCATGAGATCAAAACCCCTCTTACCTCCATTGCAACCAGTGTGGATGTGATCGCCATGGAACACGGAGAAGATGAGTGGACGAAGAACATCCACAGCCAGACCGCAAAAATGTCCAGAATGGTATCGGATCTTGTAACACTGTCCCGTCTGGATGAGGAGAATCCTTTCCCGGATAAGACAGAGTTTTCCTTAAGCGATGCAGCCTGGGAAGTGGCAGAGCCCTTCGCTTCCCTTGCAAAAGCCCAGGGAAAAACCTATTCCCAGAGAATCGAAGAACACCTGACTTTATGTGGAAATCCCGACGTGACAAGGCAGATGATTTCCGTCCTTCTGGACAATGCCATGAAATATTCCGATGAAAATGGAACCATCCGTCTGGATGTATATAAAGCCCATGGAAAGACGAAAATTGAAGTTTTTAATACCTGTGTACTGGAAGACACCAAAAATCTGAACCGCCTGTTTGACCGCTTCTACCGCCCGGACAATTCCCGCTCCAGAAAGACTGGCGGCAGCGGAATTGGGCTGTCCATTGCCCAGGCTGTAGCCGAAGCCTATGGCGGGAAGATCAAGGTCAGCAGTAAAGATGGAAGGTCGATTCTGTTTCAAGTTACTATATGATGTATGAGTGTCAAAAAATTTTTCGACTCTCATACCATATGAATTAGAAGTTTATAAGATTTAAACTAATAATGGCTTGGAAAGGTGACGCTATTTCATAATGAGAAAGCCCTCAGAGTTATGGCTCTGAGGGTGAATTTTTACAAAAAATGATAACTGTCCCTATAAAATATATAAAAATTGGATATTTATAACAGCACAGTAATCTTGTATTCTTTCAGACAAGAAAAAACAACGGCAAAGAAATGAAGCAACAAGAGGCTGCATTTCTTTACCCGGTAGGTACAGGAGGAAATCAAAATGAGCCAGGAAAGATACGCATTAAATAAACAGCTTGCACAGATGTTAAAAGGTGGAGTGATCATGGATGTTACCACTCCGGAGCAGGCAAAGATCGCAGAGGAGGCAGGTGCCTGTGCTGTTATGGCGCTGGAGCGGATTCCGGCAGATATCCGCGCAGCTGGCGGCGTTTCCAGAATGAGCGATCCGAAAATGATCAAAGGAATCCAGGAGGCTGTTTCCATCCCGGTTATGGCAAAATGCAGGATCGGACATTTCGTGGAAGCACAGATCTTAGAGGCAATTGAAATCGATTACATTGATGAGAGCGAGGTCCTTTCCCCGGCAGATGATGTCTACCACATTGACAAGCGTCAGTTCAAAGTACCATTTGTATGTGGAGCAAAGGATTTAGGAGAGGCTTTAAGAAGAATTGCAGAAGGCGCATCCATGATCCGTACAAAAGGAGAACCAGGAACAGGAGATGTGGTACAGGCCGTACGTCACATGCGTATGATGAACAGTGAGATCGCGAAAGTGGTTTCCATGCGTGAGGATGAGCTTTTTGAGGAAGCCAAGAACCTTCGTGTACCTTACGAGCTGGTAGAGTATGTTCACAAAAATGGCAGACTTCCAGTAGTAAACTTTGCAGCCGGCGGAGTGGCAACTCCGGCAGACGCAGCCCTTATGATGCAGCTTGGAGCAGAAGGAGTATTTGTAGGCTCTGGTATTTTCAAATCTGGTGATCCGAAGAAACGTGCAGCAGCCATTGTAAAAGCCGTTACCAACTATCAGGATCCCAAAATGCTGGCAGAGCTTTCTGAAGATCTTGGAGAGGCTATGGTCGGGATTAACGAGCAGGAGATCCAGCTTCTGATGGCAGAGAGGGGCAAATAAGATGAAAATCGGAATCCTTGCTGTGCAGGGGGCTTTTGCAGAACATAAGAGCAAGCTGGAGTCGCTTGGCGCTACATGCGTGGAATTACGGAAAAAAGAAGATCTTGACAGCGGATTTAACGGATTGGTCCTTCCTGGCGGGGAGAGCACCGTTCAGGGAAAACTTCTGAGAGAGCTGGAAATGTTTGAGCCGCTGAAAGCGAAGATCCAGGCCGGGATGCCGGTGCTTGCCACCTGTGCAGGCCTGATCCTTCTTGCTGATCATCTTTCCAATGATGAACATGTGTATTTCGGAACCATGCCTGTGACTGTAAAAAGAAATGCCTATGGCAGACAGCTTGGCAGCTTTCATACCATCCAGGAAATGAAAGGGATCGGTCCGGTTCCTATGACCTTTATCCGCGCCCCTTATATTGAAACATGTGGGGAAGGGGCTGAAGTGCTGGCAGAGGTAGATGGCAATATTGTGGCTGTAAAATACAAAGAGCAGTATGGTCTGGCATTTCATCCGGAACTGGATGAAGATGACCGGATCCATGAAGCGTTTCTTAAGAGCGTAAAGAAATACGCTGAAATATAAAGGCTGCAGGGGCGTCTAAAGATGGTGTTCAAGATCTTACAGGAGTATGGGCTTCGCGGCGGCCGCCAAGGTCTCGTGTAAGCACGGACTTTGGCCCGTTGTCCACGAAAATAGAAATACCTGGTTATAGCTCAAACCTATAACCAGGTATTATTTTTACATATTGGACAGATAATTCCCAGTATGTTACTATGCATTCATCAACAAAAACAAAGCAGCAACAAAGAAAAACATCCTAAACAATAACAAAACTAACATTTACCAAATGTGATGAAAAATAGCAAACATACGGAGGAAAGAAAAATGGCAGATATCAGAGATTCTAAAAACTGGGGATTTGAGACAAAACAGTTACACGTTGGACAGGAGAAAGCAGATCCGGTAACAGACGCAAGAGCCGTTCCGATTTACGCTTCCACTTCTTATGTATTCCATAACTCACAGCATGCAGCTGATCGTTTCGGACTTCGCGATGCTGGTAATATCTATGGAAGACTTACCAACCCGACAGAAGACGTTTTCGAGCAGAGAATCGCTGCTCTTGAAGGCGGAGTTGCAGCACTTGCAGTTGCTTCCGGTGCAGCAGCGATCGATTATACATTCCAGGCACTTGCAAAAACAGGTGAGCACATTGTAGCTTCCAAGACCATCTACGGCGGAACATACAACCTTCTGGCACATACCCTTCCACAGACCAGCGGCATTACCGCAACATTTGTAGATCCGGATGTAGAAGGTTCCTTTGAAGCTGCAATCCAGGAAAACACAAAAGCAATCTTTATTGAGACCCTTGGAAACCCGAACTCCAACCTGATCGACATTGAAGAAGTTGCAAAAATTGCGCACAAACATAACATTCCTCTTGTAGTGGATTCTACATTTGCAACTCCTTATCTGGTTCGTCCGATCGAGTATGGCGCAGACATCGTCGTTCATTCTGCAACAAAGTTCATTGGTGGACATGGAACTGCAATCGGTGGTGTGATCGTAGACAGCGGTAACTTCGACTGGAAAGCATCCGGCAAATTTCCGTGGATCTCTGAGCCAAACCCAAGCTACCATGGAATTTCCTTTGCAGAGGCAACTGCTCCGGCCGCATTCGTAACTTACATTCGTGCCATTATCCTTCGTGATACAGGAGCAACCCTTTCTCCATTCCATGCATTTATGTTCTTACAGGGACTGGAAACTCTTTCCTTAAGAGTGGAGCGTCACGTAAGCAACGCCCTGAAGATTGTAGATTACCTGTCCAAACATCCACAGGTAGAAGCAGTTCACCATCCATCACTGGAGAGCGAGCCAAGCCATTATCTCTATAAGAAATACCTTCCAAACGGCGGTGGTTCCATCTTCACCTTCGAGATCAAGGGTGACGCACAGACTGCCCAGAAATTTATTGATAACCTTGCAATCTTCTCACTGCTTGCAAATGTTGCAGATGTAAAATCACTTGTTATCCATCCTGCAACTACTACACACAGCCAGTGCACAGAGGAAGAGCTTCTTGACCAGGGTATCAAACCAAACACAATCCGTCTTTCCATTGGTATTGAGAAAGTAGACGACCTGATCGCAGCTCTGGATGCAGCATTTGAGGCAGTAAAGTAACTCGAAACTTCATTTGAATATGTAAATAGTGGGTACCATGTTCCTGGAGGAAAGGGAATGTGGTACCCTTTTTTTCGCGATTCTCAGTGTTGGAAAGTAATTTCTGAATTTTCAGCTTTGATTCTGTAGAATCATTTGGAATTGTGTGGAAAATGATTTGTTAGGATTACTTATTGGTTTCTTTAAACTTTCTTAATATTTTATGTGCAATGTTGTCAAAAAATGTAGACAAAATCCTGCAAAGCATGGTAAAATATAAGTTAAATAGGGAAAAGAAAAGGGAAGGCAGTGATTTTGTGTGATAGATATCTCTAATCTGGACAGACGCATATTTGATGCCCTGTCTCAGACTTCAGATAATATGTACATTTATATAGCGGACCTGGAGCGTGATTTTTCCAGATGGTCCAAGCCAAGTGTGGATTACTTTAATCTGCCTGGTGAATTTATAGAGAACACGGCGAAAGAATGGGTGCAGCATATCCATCCCCAGGATCAGCACATTTTTCTGGAGGATATAGGCCGCATTTTTGATGGGAAAAGCAATCGGCATAACTGTGAATACCGGGCTTTGAATAAATATGGAAAGTACGTATGGGTAAGGTGCCAGGGAATCGTGGAACGAAACGAGGACGGAAGCCTTGGCCTTTTTGTTGGCACGATGATGAACCTTGGTGTAAATGCCAAGTTTGACCAGCCCACAGGCCTGTATACCTTCCATGAATTGAAGAAGCAGCTGCCTGCATTTATCAATCAGGGAATGGAGGGGGCTGTCCTTCTTTTTGATGTGGACAGACTTCAGAGGATCAATGATATTCTTGGATATCTGGTAGGCGATGAGGTGCTGCAGCGCATTGGCCAGAAGTGCCAGGGACTGGTAGGCGTTACTTTTTACCGCGGGCCAGGAGGTAAGTTCTACTGTATTACCACAGAGAAATCTGAGGATGCACTTGACCGGATCTATCAGGAGGTACAGAGGTTTTCTGTGGAAGTGCCCAGGGAGATGAATCTGGAGATCCAGCTGACTATCTCCTGTGGCGTGTCCTTTTTTCCACAGGATGCAGAGGACTTCGAGACCCTGCATGCAAATGTGGAGTATGCTCTTGAACAGGCCAAGAAGGTTGGACGTGGAAGTATCGCCCAGTTTTCCGGTCAGATGCACAGGAAGACGGTGGAGAAGTTCCGCCTTCAGGAAGTGCTTCGGGAGGCGGTTTCCAACAATTGCAAAGGTTTTGCCCTTGTATATCAGCCTTTGGTGGATGGAAAAACACAGGAAGTGTACGGCGCGGAGACTTTGATGCGCTTTTATCTGCCAGACGGTACAATGGTTTCCCCAATGGATTTTATCCCCATTCTGGAGGAAGACGGAACCATCCGGCAGGTGGGAGAGTGGCTTTTGAAAGAAGCACTTGCCCAGGCTGGAAAGTGGCGGAAGGAGAATCCGGAGTTCGTGATCTCTGTGAATGTTTCCTATATCCAGATTTTGCAGGCTGGATTCCGGGAAATGGTAGAGAAGATCGTGCAAGATTCTGGTACACCGGCGAAGCAGCTGATCCTGGAGCTGACGGAGAGCTGCAAGGTGTCAGATCCCAACGGTCTTCGGGATGATTTTGAATATTTCAAAAATATGGGAATCAATATGGCATTGGATGACTTTGGTACGGAGTATTCCTCCATTGCATTACTTCGCAAGCTGAAGCCGCAGTGGATCAAGATCGACCATACCTTTGTCCGTTCCATCCAGGACGATGAGATGGATCAGGCCATCCTGGAATATATTATGAACCTGAGTAAGCAGACACGCATTAAGGTATGTGTGGAAGGTGTGGAGAATGCGGAGATTCTTTCTGTTGTCCAGACTTATGCACCGGAGCTGCTTCAGGGCTATTATTATTCCAAGCCATGTCCGGCAGAGGAGTTTTCCAGGAAGTATTTTGCAGGGAAAGGCCGAGAAGTCTGTCCGGAGAAATAATTAGGAAATGGTATAAAAGAATATAGAAGTGTTATGTAAAATGAGCCTCATGTTAGAAAGCATGGGGCTTTTTTCGTGCACAGAATGAGGAAATTCGTCGAGCATGGTTCTTAAAGTTTCGCAGAATGGTCACATACTTTTTCAAGTACATTTCAGGTTCAGTCCCTATAATTCAGAACTGACAGATCCAATATCCAGATCCTGTTTGATGTTGGAATGAGAAGGAACGGGACATACATTTGTTCCGGGAAGGGAGGTAAATTTAAATGGAAGTACGCGAAGTGATCACTGGCCAGGCTGCGAACAGCAGCCATTATCGCCATGAATTAAAATATATAATTACTTATTGGCAGTACCTGCAGCTTCGAAGCCGTTTTCGCCAGGTGATGAAGATGGATCCCCACACAAGGGCAGACGGAACCTACAGCATCCGGAGTATTTATTTTGATAATCTCCAGGACAAGGCACTTCGGGAAAAGGTAAATGGTGTTGCAAAAAGAGAAAAATTCCGGATCCGTTACTATAATGATAATTTTGAACGGATTACGCTGGAAAAGAAGATAAAAGATAACAATCTTTGCATGAAGGTAAGCGCCAGACTGTCAGAAGAAGAGTGCAGAATGCTTCTTGCAGGTAACTTGGGATGGATGAAAAACCATGCTTCCTCTCTGGTTCAGGAGCTTTATGGAAAAATGAAGTATCAGCAGTTGAAGCCAAGAGTGCTGGTTTCCTATACAAGAGAGCCTTACATTTATACAGCTGGAAATGTGCGGATCACCTTTGACTGGAACGTGCGGACCACCATGTATCACGGAACATTTCTGGAAGAAAAGGTGTACGATGTGGAGACCGGGCAGCAGTGTCCGGGAGAGATGATCATGGAAGTGAAGTATGACGCTTTTTTGCCAAGGGTGATACAGGATATGATCCAGATGGATGGAGTAAGACAGGAATCTTTTTCAAAATATGCAGCATGTAGAAATTATGGATAAAAAACAGGAGTATAACAATTATGACATTTAATGATATTTTTAAATCCAGTTTTCTGGAAAATATAACAGAATTCTCAGCAGCTGATACGTTGATCGCCATGGCAGCAGCCTTGGTCATTGGACTGTTTATTTTTGTAGTTTATAAGAAAACGTTTAACAGTGTGATGTATTCCACAGGCTTTGCCATGACACTTGTGGGGATGACAATGGTGACCACACTGGTGATCCTGGCGGTAACCTCAAACGTTGTGTTGTCCCTTGGTATGGTCGGTGCTCTTTCCATTGTCCGTTTTCGTGCGGCGATCAAAGAGCCTATGGAGATCGTATATCTGTTCTGGGCAGTCGCTGCCGGAATCGTGATCGGTGCAGGAATGCTGACGCTGGCTGTGATCGGCTCAGCCATTATCGGTGTGATCCTGATCCTTTTTGCAAACAAAAAGGTACATGACAATCCTTACCTGCTGATTCTGAACTGCCAGGATGAGAATGCAGAAAATGCAGCTGTTTCCCTTATGAAAGAAGCCGTGAAAAAGTATGCAGTGAAATCCAAAACAGTAAATGCCCAAGGAATAGAGTTTACAGCAGAAATCCGGATGAAAGACGGGGAGACCGCCTTTGTGAATCGTCTGAATGAGATCGCAGGTGTGGAGAATGCAACTTTAGTAAGCTACAACGGAGAGTATATGTCATGATCAGATTCTGCCCGTAGCCAGGATTTTGCCAGGTATTTTATGGAGCATAGTGAGTAGGAGCTTTGAG
Organism: Blautia sp. Sow4_E7; assembly: GCF_052116245.1. Taxonomy (NCBI): domain Bacteria; kingdom Bacillati; phylum Bacillota; class Clostridia; order Lachnospirales; family Lachnospiraceae; genus Blautia; species Blautia sp. Sow4_E7. The sequence continues at coordinate 30,817 of NZ_JBQKLL010000032.1, read as the reverse complement.
AAAATTGCCTGGAGGAAAACTTGATGGAGGAATAGACACATGGTTACAAATAAATATATAACGAAGATCATTTCTGCACTTATGGCATTTGCGGTGATCCTCTGCCTTGTGGCATCCGCCTTTTCCAAGCAGCTTCAGTCCGTCTACGGAAACAACGCCGTAACAATGGAATACGAAAGCAAGCTGTTTGATACCGATCAGATCATGGACATTGACATTCTCATGGATGAGGACGACTGGAATGATATGCTGGAAAATGCGCTTTCGGAGGAGTATTATTCCTGCGATGTGGTGGTGAACGGAAAGACCTTTTATTCGGTAGGAATCCGTCCAAAAGGGAATACCAGTCTTTCTTCGATAGCCAGTGACCCGGATACAGACCGGTATAGCTTCAAGCTGGAGTTCGATCATTACATAGAAGGGCAGACCTGCTATGGATTGGATAAGCTGATCCTGAATAACAATTATGCAGATGCCACGAACATGAAGGAAGCCATTGTTTACGATATGTACCAGTATCTGGGGGTAGATGCCTCTCTTTATAATTATGCAAAAATCTGTGTAAACGGTGATTACTGGGGCGTGTATCTGGCCCTGGAAGCTGTGGAAGACAGTTTTATGCTGCGCAATTATGGCACAGAGGATGGAAATCTGTATAAGCCGGAAAGCATGGGCGTTGGCGGCGGAGAAGATGAGAAAGACGGAGAAGGCGGCCCTGGAGGTGAAGCGCCTGAAATGGGAGAGTTCCCTGGCGAAGAAATGCCGCAAATGGAGAGTAATTCGGAAAATGAGGATGATTCCTCAGAAAGTTCGGATGATTCAGATACAATAGAAAATGAGAATTCGAAAAGTGAGAATGGAATGCCGCAAATGGGCGGTGACCCACAAGGCGGCGAAATGCCGCAGATGGGAAATGGAAATATGCCAGAGGATTTCCAGCCACCGGAGAATGGGAAAATGCCAGAGAATGCAGACTTTTCGGACCACGAAATGGGTGCCATGGGCGGCAGCGGAGGTGCAGATTTAAATTACACAGATGATGACCTTGACAGCTACTCTACCATCTGGGACGGTGAGGTAACAGATTCTGGCAAAAAAGATCATAAGCGGGTAGTAGAAGCCCTGAAAAATATCAGTGAAGGCACAGACCTGGAGACTTACATGGATGTGGACAACATTTTGAAATATATGGCAGTCCACACCTTCGTAGTAAACGACGACAGTCTTTCCGGAACAATGGCCCACAACTATTATCTCTATGAGTACAATGGCCAGCTGAATATCCTGCCCTGGGACTATAACCTTTCCTTTGGTGGAATGTCCATGGGAGGCGGAATGGGTGGTCAGTCTTCTGGCGCCACCTCTGTGATAAACGATGTCATTGACACTCCATTTTCCATTACCAATTTCTTTGATGCGCTGCTGGAAGATGAGGAATATCTGGCGAAGTACCATGAGTATTTGAATGAGCTTGTGGAGAAATATGTAAATGGCGGTGAATTCCAGAAAACCTATGAGCGGATCCGCAGCCAGATTGATGATCTTGTATCCGATGACCCTACCGCATTTTACAGTTACGAAGAGTATGATGCTGCAGCACAGATGCTGTTGGAGGTGGTGAGCCTTCGCGCTGAGAGTGTAAGCGGTCAGCTGGACGGCACGATCCCTTCTACAGATGATGGACAGCAGGAAGATTCTTCCAGCCTCATAGATGGTTCTGATATTGATCTCAGCGTGATGGGAACCATGTCCGGCGGTGGTGGAGCCGGACATGGCGCAGGCGGTCCTGGCGGCGGCCCAGATGGAAATCAGATGTTCACTGGCAGCCAGCAGAATGAGAAAGAAAATGAAGCGTCTGAAAATGCTGGGCAGAATTCTACAGAAGAAAATGTAAAGGATTCCATTCAGGAGTCAGATGGAAATGAGGCATTACAAAAAGCAGATTCCAATAGTGTACAATAAGAAAAACGGAGTTGAAAAGCCATGGTGAATCCGTTATAATTTTCATATATAAGTACGTGAAGAAAGTGTTTTTTCAGAAAATTGTATGTTGCTGGTCATGGGGTGAACAGCAGCGACTATATGAAGGGGGATTTTTCTATGACGAAAATGAAGAAGATTTGTATGCCCATTCTTGCCGCCACAGCGCTGGCTCTTTCGGTTCCAGGAACCGCACAGGAAGCAGAAGCGTCCTGTAATACCTATCGTGTAAATGTTGCCACCGGCTATCTGGCACTTCGGACAGACACAGCCTTTGAGAGCAGTAATGAGATTGGCGAGCTTTACACAGGTGACCTGGTAGAAGTTATGGATTATACAGGAGCTACCGGTTACTGGTACGTGTATTCTCCAAAGTATGATAATTTCGGATATGTAAACAATGACTATCTGGACTCTGTAACCTCTTCCGTATCCTCCTATGATACGATGTGGACCGTAAGTGTAGCCACTGGTTATCTGGCTCTTAGGAATGCACCGGATTATGATGCTTCCAATGAAATCGGCGAGCTTTATTCCGGAGATACGGTATGGGTTTCTGACAGCAGCAATGCCCAGTATTGGTACGTTTATTCTCCGAAGCTGAACTGCTACGGATATGTAAATCAGGAATATCTGTACCGGGATGAGAGTATGGATTATGATTCCAGCTATTTTGGTGAGACACGAACTGTCAGCGTAGTCAAAGGCTATCTGGCCCTTCGCAATATGAAGGCTTACGATACCTCTAATGAGATCGGTGAATTATATTCCGGTGATGTGGTGCAGCTTCTGGACACCAGCGATTCCAAGTACTGGTATGTATATTCCCCAAAATATGATACCAATGGATTTGTGAATAAGGACTATCTGGTAGGCGGAACTTCCTATACCACTATGTCTGTGAAGGTATCCAAGGGGTATCTGGCCCTGCGTTCTGCCATGGCTTATGACGAATCCAACGAGATCGGTGAGCTGAATACCGGAGACAGTGTGGTAGTGATCGACTCCAGTGGATCGAAATACTGGTATGTGTACGCTCCAAGCCTTATGAAATACGGATATGTGGACAGTGGCTATTTGTATTAGAACAGGTAGAGAGAATAGGCAGATAAAACTGTGGTACACACTGAGCCTTATAGAGTTTAAAAAGTAACATGAAACGTGCAGCCCTTGATTTTCAGAAAAATCAGGGGCTGTTTTTCATACTGCTTTCTTTGCTGATTACGGAAAATACCACGCGGCGCGAAATCATGCGAAGCGTGTTGCTGTGAACAGTAATATCCATTTCCTTGTTTTATAGAAATTTCATATTTTCCCCAATTGAACAAAAAATACTGCAATGTTATACTAAAAATGACAGACAAAAATCGCCCACATAGGAATGGCTTTTTGTCTGATGACGGAAAAAACAGGAGTGTGATACATTGCAGGATACTACAGAAAATTACATCCACCTCGAAAAAGTTTCCAAGATTTACGGAACCAAAGAGGTAAAAATAATCGCAGTGGACGAGATCAGTTTTCATATCGCGAAAGGCGAGTTTGCCGTGATCGTTGGTCCCAGTGGTGCAGGTAAAACGACGGTTCTGAATATTCTGGGAGGAATGGATACCGCCACCAGTGGCCAGATCTGGGTAGATGGAAGGAACATTGCGAAATACAACAATCGTCAGCTAACCAGCTATCGCAGGGATGACATTGGCTTTGTTTTCCAGTTTTATAATCTGGTGCCCAATCTGACTGCCCTGGAAAACGTAGAACTGGCAGGGCAGATCTGCAAGAACCCCATGGACCCCAAGACCGTTCTGGAAGAAGTGGGACTAAAAGACCGACTGGGAAATTTTCCGGCACAGTTGTCAGGCGGTGAGCAGCAGCGTGTTTCCATAGCAAGAGCCCTTGCCAAAAATCCCAAGATGCTCCTTTGCGACGAGCCTACAGGAGCTCTGGATTATCAGACGGGTAAGGCCATTCTCAAGCTTTTGCAGGACATGTGCCGGCAGAAGGGAATGACGGTGGTTGTGATCACTCACAACTCTGCCCTCACGCCCATGGCAGACCGTGTGATCAGGATCAAGAACGGCAAAGTGGCCCAGATGACTATGAACGACCATCCAACTCCGGTAGAAGAAATAGAGTGGTAGGTGAGAGATGAAAGCATTAAGAAAAGAATTCTGGATGGAGATCCGAAAGAGCAAATCCAGGTTTATCTCTATCCTTTTGATCGTGGCTCTTGGAGTGGCCTTCTTTTCCGGCATTCAGGCTTCCTCGCCGGATATGCGTTATTCCGGGGATGCCTATTACGATGAAAGCAGCCTGATGGACATTAAGGTTGTGGGAACCATGGGGCTGACGGCGGAAGATGTTTCTTCTATAGAAAGTATAGATGGGATTGAATCCGCGGAAGGTGCCTGGTCCACGGACGTGATGTGTGGGGAGGGCCAGAAACAGAAGGTTCTTCACATAGAGTCTCTGAATGATACGGTGAATAAGCTGGATGTGCAGGAAGGCCGCCTTCCGGAAAAAAGCGGCGAGATTTTCCTGGATGGTACATTTGCCTCCACAAATGAGTACAAGGTGGGAGAACAGGTATCCCTGCGTGAGAGTGAGGATTCTTCCCTTCTGGTTACTACAGGATATACAGTGGTTGGAATCGGAAGAAGTCCGCTCTACATATCTTTTAACCGGGGAAATACCACCCTTGGAACCGGAGAAGTCAATGGATTTGGCTATGTACTTCCAGAGGATTTTGACCAGGAAATCTATACTCAGATTTATGTGACCGTTCATGGAGCCAAGGATCTTACAAGCTATACAGACGGTTACGAAAATCTGATCGCCAAGATCAAGGACCGTGTGGAAAATATCGCAGATGACCGCTGTCAGATCCGTCTTGCAGCTGTGAAGGCAGACGCCCGGAAAGAAATTGACGATGCCCAGAAGAAGCTGGATGATGGGAAAAAAGAGGCAGATGAGAAGCTTGCCGATGCTAAGGAAGAACTGGATAAAGGCGAGAAAGATTTAAAAGAGGGCAAGAAGGAATATGAAGATGGAAAATCCCAGCTGGAAGATGCGAAGACAGAGCTTGCCGACGGTAAAAAACAGCTGGAAGATGCAAAAACGCAGCTTGCCGATGGAAGAACCCAGTTAGAAGAGGCCAAGGCTCAGCTTGCCGATGGAAAAAGCCAGCTTGCGGATGCAAAGAGTCAGCTTTCTTCCAGCAAAAGCCAGCTTGACAGTGCCAGAAGCCAGCTGGATGACGGCTGGAGCCAGGTAAATACGGCAAAAGCGAAACTTGCGGATGGACAGGCACAGCTTGCTTCTGCCCAGCAGCAGGTAAATAGTGGTCTGGCAGAATTAGAGGCAAACCAGAAAACCCTGGATGAAAATGCAGCGAAACTTGCCGATGGAAAATCCCAGCTGGAAGCAGGCGAACAGCAGTTAGAAAATGCCAAGCAGACTTTAACTGCCAAACAGAATGAGCTGGATCAGTCCAAGGCAGAGATCACGGCGGGACAGCAGCAGATCGAAAGCACCAGGGCACAGTTAAATCAGCAGAAGCAGCAGATTACAGAGGGACTGTCCCAGGTGGCTGCAGGAGAAGCCCAGCTGCAGGAGGGAGTAAATGCCCTGGAGGGTGCAAAAAGCCAGCTGGCAGAGTTACAGGTCCAGCTTGAGAACGCCCGGGCCAGCTACAATGCAGCACTGGAAAATCCAGATGCTTCCCAGGAGGAACTGGATAACCTGGCAGCCCAGGTTTCGGCACTGGAAAGTCAGGAAGCAGCAGTCAGCCAGCAGATCCAGGCAGGCGAAGCCCAGCTTGAGGAGCAAAGGCAGCAGCTTGCGTCCACCAGAAGTCAGCTGGAAGGAAGCCTGGCGGCTGTGGGGGACGGACTTTCCCAGCTTTCCCAGAAGGAAAGCGAGCTAAATGCAGGTCTTGAGCAGATAAGTGCAGGTCAGGCGCAGATTGATGCCGGATGGAACGAAATTCAGGAGCAGGAGAAAGCCCTCGCTGCTTCCAAGGCCGAAATTGAAGCTGGAGAGCAGGAGCTGGCAAATGGGCAGAAGCAGTTAAACGCAGCGAAGAAAAAGCTGAACAAGGCTCAGAAGGAAATTGATTCCAATGCAAAAACGCTGGCGGATGGTCAGGCAGAACTGGATGCCAATGTGGCGAAGCTAAATGACAGCGAGCAGCAATATGCTTCCGGTCTGGCACAGTATAATTCCGGGGCACAACAGATTGCAGACAATGAAGCGAAGCTTGCTTCCGGTGAGAAAGAAATCGCGGATAATGAGGCGAAGCTTGTCTCTGGAGAGCAGGAAGTTGCGGACAATGAGAAGAAGCTTCAGGATGGGGAAAAGGAAATCACCGATAACGAGAAAAAGCTTGCAGATGCAGCGAAGGATCTGAAAAAGGGTGAGCAGGATCTGGCAGATGGAAAGAAAGAATACCAGGATGCCCAAAAAGAGGCAGAGGATGAGATTGCAGATAACCAGCAGAAATTAGACGATGCCAGACAGGAACTGGCTGATCTGGAGATACCGGAGTGGATGGTCACAGACCGTGAGGACCTTCCGGAATACACCGATTATGGTGACAATGCGGACCGCCTTCGAAACATTGGCCAGGTTTTCCCGGTGATCTTTTTCCTGGTAGCGGCACTGATCAGTCTTACTACCATGACCCGTATGGTGGAGGAGCAGCGAACCCAGATTGGTACCTTGAAGGCTTTGGGATATAAGAAGACTGCGATTGCGGCAAAATACCTCTGTTATGCGTTTTTTGCAACAGTGCTTGGAAGTATTCTGGGAATGCTGATCGGCGAGAAGATCATTCCTTACATTATTATAACGGCCTATGGAATTATGTATCACAATGTGGCCAATACCCTTTCCATTGACTATCAGTTCAGTTTTGCACTGATTGCTTCCGGGGCGTCCATTGTGTGTACCGTTGGCGCCACTCTTTTTGCATGTGGAAAAGAACTGCAGGAGACACCGGCCTCCCTTATGCGTCCACCGGCGCCAAAAGAGGGCAAACGTGTGCTTCTGGAGCGGATCACGTTTATATGGAAGCATTTAAGTTTTTCCTGGAAATCTACCATCCGAAATCTTTTCCGATATAAGAAACGTCTGATCATGACGGTTTTTGGGATTGCAGGAAGTATGGGACTGATGCTGGTTGGATTTGGAATCCAGGATTCTGTCAGTGATATTGCCACCATTCAGTATCGGGATCTGCAGCATTATGAAAGTATGGTGATCGAGGACAGTGATGCCACAGAGGAAGAGCGGGCAGAGCTTCTGGAATATATGAAGAGCAATGAGAAAATCGCCCATTGCAACCAGATACAGCTGACGAAGATCAGTGCCCCGAAGGGCGGCTCCAATATCAGCATTTATCTGTTTGTGCCGGAAAATCTGGAGGAATTTGCAAAGGATGTGACTTTGCAGAACCGTATTACCAAGGAAAAATATGAGCTTACCGACGAAGGGGCTGCTGTTTCTGAGAAGACGGCAAGCCAGCTTGGATTGAAGGTGGGCGATACCATTACCCTGGAAAAAGCGGATAAGGAATATACGGTAAAGGTAGCCGTGATCACAGAAAATTATATGAGTCATTACCTTTATATGACGCCCACCGTCTATGAGCAGACATTCGGGGAAAAGCCGGATTATCAGGATATTGTGTTTACCATGAATGAGGACTGCAAGGACGATCTGGAGACAGTGGGTACTGAGATCCTTACATATCCTGGTGCTCTTAGTATCAGTTATACAAGTAGTCTTTCCACACAGATCGACCGTATGCTGAGTACTCTGGATGTGGTAATCCTGGTGCTGATCGTTTCTGCGGGAATGCTTGCATTTGTGGTATTGTACAACCTGAATAATATTAATATTACAGAGCGGCAGAGAGAGCTGGCAACGTTGAAGGTGCTTGGTTTCTATGACGGGGAGGTTTCCCAGTATGTACTTCGGGAAAATGTGATCCTGACAGTGCTTGGAATTTTGTTTGGAGCAGTGTTTGGAATTCTCCTTCACAGGTATGTGATCACCACGGTTGAGGTGGATGCGGTTATGTTTGGACGAAATATTAAGCCGCTGAGCTTTGTAATCAGCGGAATCCTGACGAGCGTATTTTCCATTGTGGTGAATGGAGTGATGCATTTTAAGCTGAAGACCATTGATATGGTGGAATCTTTAAAGAGTGTGGAGTAAAAAATATTGAGAAAACACCGCCTTGGATGAGAATGCCTGGGCGGTGTGTTTTTTATGAGAAGGAAAGAAATAGAAATGCCGCGGTTACCTGGGCGGTGTAATTGTGAAATTTTTAAATTTGCTTGACAAGCTGGAAAATTGCAATTATAGTTATATCCATAAAACTAGCGGCTTTTTCCGGTTATTCATCTGGAAAACAATGAAGCCGCAGCGAAAGGCATAGAAGAAGAGGAGTAAGCGCATGTCCTCCCAGAGAGAAATGTCCGGGGCGTTCCCTGAGATGGAAGACATTTTGAGATTCGCATCCGCTGAAGGTAGCTTCGGAGCCGGGAAACTGAATGAGCAAAGAGATGCTGACAGAGCCTTTTTTCAAAAGAGGCAGCGCTTGCAGAAGTGAACTTTGCAGTAAGTTTTCACGCAATTCCAGCGTTACAGGAAAGAGATGTGTGCATATTAAAGGCGAAGCTTATAAAACCTTTTTTAGAGGTGGCTCGTTGCTGCACATAATGAAGGTGGTACCGCGTTAACTTCGCCCTTCACACGATTGATTTTGTGTGAGGGGCGTTTTTATGTAGAGGGAGATTTCTATGAAATCACCCTCTACATAAAAAGCCCTGCCGGGCAGGATCACACTGCGGCGGAAAGGAAGATGTCGCTGGAAGCGACCCGCCGCAGGTGCAGAATCCTGCGAGCAGGATTCTGATATTAGGAGGAAAATCATGAGCAAAGAACTTGCAAAGACCTACGATCCAAAAGGAATCGAGGAACGTCTTTACCAGAAATGGATGGACAACGGATATTTTCATGCAAAAGTAAACCCAGATAAGAAACCATTTACCATTGTTATGCCGCCGCCAAATGTAACTGGCCAGCTGCATATGGGACATGCACTTGATGAGACCATGCAGGACATTCTCATCCGTTTTAAGAGAATGCAGGGTTATGAAGCACTGTGGCAGCCTGGAACAGACCATGCAGCTATCGCCACTGAGGTTAAGGTTACCGAGAAACTGAAAAAAGAAGGCATTGATAAAGCAGAGATCGGCCGTGAGAAATTCCTGGAATATGCCTGGGAGTGGAAAGAGGAGTACGGCGGAAAGATCATCAACCAGCTGAAGAAGCTTGGTGCTTCCGCAGACTGGGAGAGAGAGCGTTTCACCATGGACGAAGGCTGCTCCAAAGCAGTACAGGAAGTTTTCATCAAGTTATACGAAAAAGGCTATATCTACAAGGGCTCCCGTATCATCAACTGGTGTCCGGTATGCCAGACCTCCATTTCTGATGCTGAGGTTGAGCATGAGGATCAGGACGGATTCTTCTGGCACATCAACTACCCGGTTGTTGGAGAAGAAGGAAAATTCGTGGAAATTGCAACAACACGTCCGGAGACACTTCTTGGCGATACTGCAGTTGCAGTTAACCCGGATGACGACCGTTACAAAGACATCGTTGGCAAAATGCTGAAGCTTCCTCTTACAGACAGAGAGATCCCGGTTATTGCTGATGAGTATGTTGACAAAGAATTTGGTACCGGCTGCGTAAAGATCACACCGGCACATGACCCTAACGACTTCGAGGTTGGTAAGAGACACAACCTTCCGGAGATCAACGTCATGAACGATGACGCTACCATCAATGAGCTGGGCGGAAAATACGCAGGTATGGACCGTTACGAAGCCAGAAAAGCCATGGTAGAGGATCTTGACAAGCTTGGTCTTCTGGTAAAAGTAGTTCCGCACAACCACAGCGTTGGAACACACGACCGCTGCCATGCAACTGTAGAGCCAATGATCAAACCTCAGTGGTTTGTAAAGATGGACGAGATGGCAAAGGCAGCCATCAAGACTCTTGAGGATGGAGACCTGAAATTTGTTCCGGAGCGTTTTGACAAGACTTATCTGCACTGGCTGGAGAACATCCGTGACTGGTGTATTTCCCGTCAGCTGTGGTGGGGACACAGAATCCCGGCTTACTACTGCGACGAGTGCGGTGAGACAGTTGTGGCAAGAGAAATGCCGGAAAAATGCCCGAAATGCGGATGCACACATCTTCATCAGGACGAGGATACCCTGGACACCTGGTTCAGTTCTGCACTGTGGCCATTCTCCACACTTGGCTGGCCGGACAAAACACCGGAACTGGAGTACTTCTATCCAACAGACGTGCTGGTAACCGGATATGACATTATTTTCTTCTGGGTTATCCGTATGGTATTCTCTGCTCTTGAGCAGACAGGCAAGACACCATTCCACCATGTACTGATCCACGGTCTGGTAAGAGATTCCCAGGGCCGCAAAATGAGTAAATCCCTTGGAAATGGTATCGATCCTCTTGAAGTAATCGACAAGTACGGCGCAGATGCCCTTCGTCTTACCCTGATGACCGGCAACGCACCTGGAAATGACATGCGTTTCTACTGGGAGCGTGTAGAGTCCAGCCGTAACTTTGCAAATAAGATCTGGAACGCTTCCCGTTTCGTTCTTATGAATCTGGAAGGCAAGACCGTAACAGAGCCGGAGATCGCTTCTCTTTGCTATGAAGATAAGTGGATCCTTTCCAGACTGAACAACGTGATCAAAGAAGTAACCGATAACATGGAAAAATATGAGCTGGGTATTGCAGTCCAGAAGATTTATGATTTCCTGTGGGATGAGCTTTGCGACTGGTACATTGAGATCGCCAAGGTTCGTCTGTGGAAAGCTGAGGAGGATCCAAAAGCTGCAAATGAGGCTCTCTGGACACTTCGCACAGCTCTGACTCAGGGCCTGAAGCTGCTTCATCCATTTATGCCGTTTATCACAGAGGAAATCTACTGCACACTGCTTCCTGAGGAAGAGTCCATTATGATCTCTGACTGGCCGGTATATAAGGAGGAGTGGAATTCTCCAGAGGCTGAGCTTGCAATCGGAAGCTTCCAGGAGGTTGTACGCGGCATCCGTAATACAAGAACCAGCATGAATGTTCCGCAGAACAGAAAGACTCATCTGATCATTGTGGGAAAAGATGCTGCAATCTGCGAGATGTATGAGAAGAGCAAGAAGTCCTTTGTAAATCTTGCTTTTGCAAAAGAGATCCATGTTCAGCAGGATAAGACTGGCATTGGCGAGGATGCAGTTTCTGTTGTTGTTTCCAATGCAGTTGTTTACATGCCTCTTGAGGACCTGGTTGACAGGGAAAAAGAGCTTGAGAGACTGACCAAGGAGCAGGAGAGACTGACCAAGGAGATCGCCCGCTGCGAGGGTATGCTGAACAATCCGAACTTTGTAAACAAAGCTCCGGCTGCAAAGGTTGATGCAGAGAAGGAGAAGCTTGCGAAGTATAAAGAAATGAAGGATAAGGTTGAAACACAGCTTGAGCAGCTTAAGAGATAAAAAGGAGATTTTGTATGAAGCTGAGCAAATTTTGCAATAAGATTTCCCTGATCCTTCAGGCGCTCTGGTGCGCAGTGCTCTATTTTATCATAGAGGCACTGTGCCGCCACTCTGTGGTGGAGGCCTGGAATTACATGACGGGAAAGCCGTTGGTGTTTGCTTATAATACTGCGTTTATTTTTACCACAATGCTGATCGTGTATCTGTTTCACAGGCGGGTTTTCTGGAGAGTTGTAGTTTCGGTTTTCTGGCTGTTTCTGGGAATCGTGAACTGTATTCTTCTGATGAACCGTGTTACACCGTTTACCGGACCGGATCTGCATATGCTGACAGATGGAATTGCGATCATGCAGAAGTACCTGCCTTTTTATGGTGTGGTGATCGGATGTATCATTATTGGAATTGTGGTGCTGGGACTGGTGATCCTGTTGATCAAAGGACCGAAGTATCAGCAGAAGATTAAGTATCGGTATGTGATCCCGCTGGTGATCGTTGGGTTTGTGGCTTTCGGCGGCGTGACACAGCTGGCTCTTGAGAAAAGGGTTTTGTCCAATTATTTTGGCAATATTGCGTTTGCTTATGAGGATTATGGGTATCCTTATTGTCTGGCGACTACCATTTTTAATACTGGTATCAGCGAGCCGAGAGATTATTCTGAGGATGAGATTGACAGGATCGAGAAGATGGAGTCGAATCTTCCAGAGACCAAAGAGGATGGAAAAAGACCGAATATCCTGTTTTTACAGCTGGAATCTTTCTTTGATCCCACTTTGGTTAATTATCTGAATATTTCTGAGGATCCGATCCCGAATTTCCGGAAGCTGATGGAGGAGTATTCTTCTGGATATTATAAAGTCCCTTCTGTTGGCGCTGGTACGGCGAATACGGAGTTTGAGACGATTACGGGAATGAGTCTTCATTATTTTGGTCCTGGTGAGTATCCTTATAAAAGTATTTTGAAGGAGACGACCTGTGAGAGTGTGCCTTATGTGCTTAAGAATCTGGGGTATTCTACACATGCGGTACATAATAATGAGGCGAATTTCTATGGCAGACGGTCTGTTTTCCCGAATCTGGGATTTGATACTTTTACTTCTGAGGAGTATATGGCGGATGAGAATCTGCAGAATCCTCTTGGCTGGGTGAAGGACAGTGTGCTGACGGATGAGATCCTTAAGTGTCTGGATTCTACAGAGGGTCCGGATTATGTGTATACCATTTCCGTACAGGGACATGGTGATTATCCGAGTGAGCCGATCCTGGATAATCCGACCATTACGGTTTCTGGTTCTCCTACGGAGGAGCAGGATTGTAAGTGGGAGTATTATGTGAATCAGATTCATGAGATGGACCAGTTTGTGAAGAAGTTGACAGATGCTTTGGCGGATTATCCGGAGGATGTGATCCTGGTGATGTATGGGGATCATTTGCCGACTATGGGATTGACGGTGGAGGATCTGGAGAATAAGTATCTGTTTCAGACGGAGTATGTGATCTGGGATAATATGGGGCTGACGAAGAAGGATGAGAATCTGGCTTCTTATCAGATCGCGGCGGAGGTTCTGGACCGTGTTGGGATTCATGCGGGTACGATCATGAAGTATCATCAGGCGAGACGGAATACGAAGAATTATCAGGTGGATCTGGAGACATTGCAGTATGATGTGCTGTATGGACAGAGATATGCTTATGGTGGGGAAAATCCGTTTGAGAGGACGAAGATGCGGATGGGGCTTTATGATGTGACCCTTGATTCGTTGAGGCTTGTGTCGGATACGGATTGGACTTATTATATTCAGGGGACGAATTTTACGCCGTCCAGTCAGGTGAAGCTGAATGGGGAGTGGTATGATACGGCGTATGTGAGTCCGACGATGCTGGTGATTTCGGGGACGGAATTGAAGGATTTTGATAGGCTGGCGGTTGTGCAGAGGAGTAACAGTTCGACGAGGAAGGCTCTTAGTAAGAGCTTTGATAGAGCGGTTTATGCGTTGTATGACAGCGAGTGGAAGGTGGCTTCCCGGTAGGGGAGTGGTTTCCCGGGTGGGTGCCCGGCCCCATCGTGCCTGATCTGGGAACGGATCGCAGAACCCGAAAAATCTAAGGCGCCAGAATTTTGCTAAAACCGAAGAAAGGAGAGGACAAACTCGCTCCGTTGGAGCTCAGACAGTGTCCTCTCCTTTTTTTAGCACGCTCTAGCGCCTAAGATTTTTTCGGAACCTGTGCAACGCCCCCCAGATCAGGCACGATGGGACCAGGCACGTTCAAGGCGGGAGGGAAAGAGAGGAGTTCGGCGGGAGATGGTGAGGTGCCGGCCGACGGGGGGCGGCCATCCACCGTGGTGGGGAAGCGGCGTCGGCCCGGAGGGCCATCCGCTTATAAGGAGAAGGGGAGATTCTTTGGGGCGGTGCGAGGTTTGTCGGATAAAAAGTTACGATTAGGGGTGGACTTCTGGTGTGACTATTATATAATGGTAGAGTAATTAATTACGGATGTGGATAGAGAATTTATTATACACAGATGAAGTGATTTTACGTTATAATGAACGAGGGCAGCTGTGAAGTTAGTGAATTGCTGCGGACGAAATACGATAGATAAATGGTGGTTGAAGATTATGAATTACGAGGAAGCGGTTGCTTATATTGAGGAGACTCCGAAGTTTACGAAGAAGAACAGCCTGGAGCATACGAAGGAGTGTTTGAGGAGACTGGGGAATCCGCAGGAGAAGTTTAAGGTGATACATGTTGCGGGAACCAATGGGAAAGGGAGTACTTGTGCGTTTCTGACTTCGATTCTCAGGGAGGCAGGGTATTCCTGCGGACTGTTTACGTCTCCCCATCTGGTGAAGATCAATGAGAGGTTTCAGATTAATGAGGTGAATATTGATGATGAGACTTTTCTGAAGGCTTTTGAGAGAGTGAAGGCGCTGGCGGATGAGCTGGTGGCTGAGGGAAGTTATCATCCTACCTATTTTGAGATGCTGTTTCTTATGGGAATGGTGATCTTTGCTGAGGCCAGGGTGGATTATGTGACTTTGGAGACCGGGCTTGGTGGAAGACTGGATGCGACTACGGCGGTGGAGGATCCGGTGGCTTGTGTGATCACTTCGATCAGTCTGGATCATATGCAGTTTTTGGGAAATACGGTGAGAGAGATTGCTGGGGAGAAGGCTGGAATTATTGTTCCGGGTGTTCCGGTGATCTATGATGGAAATGATGAGGATGCAGCAGAGGTGATCGCTGCGAAGGCGAAGGAGCTTGGAAGCCCGGCTTATAAGGTGGTCCAGGGCAGAGCGAAGGTGCTGGGAAATAATAAGGACGGCATTGATTTTTGCCTGGAGGATGGGTATTATGGGGATACCAGATTTCACATCCCCTTTATTGCATGGTATCAGGTGATGAATGCGTCTCTGGCACTTACTGCCATGGAGGTACTGAAGGATAAGATCCCGGTGGGCATGGAGCAGCTGCAGGCTGGAATTAAGAATACCAGATGGCAGGGCAGAATGGAGACGATTTTGCCAGGTGTGATCGTGGATGGAGCTCATAATGAGGATGGCGTCCGCAGGTTCGTGGAGACCGCGGAGCGTTTTCAGGAGGAGTATCCGCTGACACTTTTATTTTCAGCAGTGAATGATAAGGATTATCAGGATATGATCCATACCATTTGCAGCAGGATCCGTTTCCGCAAGGTTGTGACTACGGAGGTGGGCGGTTATCGTGAGGTGCCGTCTGCAGAGCTGGCGGAGATTTTCCGTAAAGAGGGTTGCAGGGAAGTTGGAAATTCTGATAATATAGAAGAGGCTTTTCATATGGCTTACGAGGCCAAGGGAGAGGACGGAATGTTGTTCTGTGTTGGTTCTCTTTACCTGGTTGGTGAGATTAAGACGCTCTTGCTGAAAAAATAAGACATTTTATTTTTCAGGAGCTTATGGAGGAATTTTATGATCGATTACGAAGAGGAACTGAAGAAATTTGAGCCCTGTCTGGATGTGACAGATGCGGAGGGGGCTATTTACGACAGAGAACTGACCGATATTCTGGACATTCTTCAGGAGATGTTAAGAGAGTCCAAGAGCGGACGCAGGATGAAATAGAATAGGAGATACTGAATGAACTGTATGAATTGCGGTGCGTTCCTGGCAGATAAGGACCTGGATTACTGTCCTCATTGCGGGTGTAACGTCCTGATCCAGAAGAAGGTGGAGTATCTCTCCAAACTTTATTACAATCAGGGCTTGGAGAAGGCCAGTATCCGTGACCTTTCAGGAGCTGTTAACTGTCTGAAGCAGAGCCTTACTTTTAACAAGAGAAATATCCAGGCACGAAATCTTCTGGGACTGGTGTATTTCGAGATGGGAGAGGTGGTTGCTGCTCTTAGTGAGTGGGTGATCAGCAAGAATCTGCAGCCTACCCGGAATATTGCAAATGAATATATCAATCGCCTTCAGGCGAATTCAAATAAACTGGACGCTATTAATGAAACCATAAGAAAGTATAACAATGCCCTGGCTCTTTGCAGGGAAGGGCATGAGGATATGGCTGCCATTCAGCTTCGTAAGATTTTGAGCCAGAATACCAAGCTGATCAAGGGCTATCATCTGCTGGCTTTGATCTACATGAAGAATCATGACTGGGGCAAAGCAAGGAGAACTCTTCGGAAGGCGGCGCGTATTGATAAGACCAATACCACCACATTACGTTTCCTTCGGGAAGTGGACGAGCGGACTGGTGTTACCACCCGTCTTGAGAAGCAGAAAAAAGGGCTTTTTGGCTCAAAGGGGAAACACGATAGTTCGGATGAGATTTCCAGAAGTGCGGTGGTACAGCCAGCTGTTTACAGGGAGAATTCCAGAATTTCCCTGTTTGTAACCCTTATGGCTGGTGTGGCAGCAGGAGCGGCTGCATTCTGGCTTCTGGCAGTACCTGCCATCAAGCAGGGCATCTACCGGGAGGCAAACCAGCAGATCGTGAAGTACAGCGAATCTCTGGCAAGCCAGGGGGCAGAGCTTTCCAGAGTCCAGGGAGAAGCCAAGGAGTCTGGAGATGTGGCGGAGGAGATCACCCAGCAGCTTACGGAAGAGCAGAAGAAGAGTACCAGCTATCAGGCACTTTTGAATGCCTATGTTTCTTATAAGCAGAATGAGTATGACGCAGCTGCGCTGGAGATCCAGAAGGTGTATGAGGATCAGCTGGGAGACGATGTAAAGGGAATTTACAATACCATTTGTTCCGAAACTGGTGTATCGGGAATCAAGAGTGATGGTTCTGGCGACAGCGGCTCAAGTACCGATACTTCGTCGGATTCTGGAAACAGTGATTATGCGCAGGATGCCTTAGATTATGATACATCCAGCTATGATGAGTCGGACAGCAGTAGTTATGATGACAGCAGTTATGACGACAGTGGGTATGATGGATCTGATTACTCTGATTATAGTGAAGAAGATGGATATTACGATGAAAATGGCGATTTTCAGTATTATTGATGGGAACGCCTGAAGGAAAACGAAGAGGAACCTCTGAACCGGGGATGTGCATAGTTGTGCACATCCCTTTTTCAATATACGGGAGCAACGAGCCAAAAATTCATAATCAAATAAGGGGGATTTTTATTCATGAAACCTGTTTTTGAAACTAAGGGAACCTGTCTGAATATTAAACTGCCAGAGGAACTGGATCATCCTGCATCTGAGCTGATCCGGAGGGAGTCCGACCGGATCATGGGAAAAATATATATCCGCACCATTTGCTTTGATTTTGAAGAGACTGTTTTTATGGACAGTTCCGGGATTGGACTGATCATGGGAAGATACCGGGCTCTTGGTATGCGTTCAGGTTGCATGAAGGCCTGTCACGTAAGTGGTTATATTGAAAAGCTTTTGCGGCTTTCCGGGGTGAGCAGGTTTCTGGAGCTGGAAAGAGAGGAAAAGGAGATGCAGCTGGAAGGGAGGGGAATCTGATGGAAAATTCCAATGAAATGACCATTATTTTTGACAGTCGTCCGGAGAATGAGGGACTGGCGAGAGTGGCGGCTGCGGCATTTTGCACCCAGCTGAATCCCACACTGGAGGAGGTGGCGGATTTAAAGACCGCGGTGTCGGAGGCAGTAACCAACTGTATTATCCATGGCTACAGGGGGGAGGTACATAAGATCCGGATGAAGTGCGTTCGAAAAGAAAGAACCATTTATGTGGATATTGAGGACGACGGTGTAGGGATTGCAGATGTGGAAAAGGCCATGGAGCCGTTGTTCACAACCCGGGCAGATCAGGACCGGTCAGGAATGGGCTTCACTTTTATGGAGGCTTTTATGGATGAGGTAAAGGTGACTTCACAGGTTGGAAAAGGAACCTGTGTGCATATGAGCAAAAAAATCGGAAACTGATCAGGAGGAAACATGGATCATACTCTTGCTCTCATTGGGCGTATTCACCAGGGGGATAAAGAGGCAAGAGATACTTTGTTTTCGGAAAATATGGGCCTGGTGTATAGTGTGGCCAGGCGTTTTCTGGGAAGAGGCGTGGAAATGGAGGATCTTTTTCAGATTGGAAGTATCGGTCTTCTGAAAGCGGTGGATCATTTCAATCCGGAATTTGATGTGAAGTTTTCCACATATGCAGTACCAATAGAGTAAGATAAAGGAAACGACCGGAATAGCCTTAAAATAAGGGATTTCTGATAAAGGCATTAGATTAAAAATCAGTGCTGTCAGATAAACATTTCGATATCTTATGTTGAAATAGCAGTGTAGATAAGATATTGAAAACAATTCGGAATTGTTTCTGATAGAAACCTTCTTGAATGAGATGATGAGCATTCAAAGGAGGTTTTTTTATGGCAAGAATTATGACAAGAAGAAAAGCCATACCCAAAGCAATTGAATTACTACAATGTCTGCCACAGACGGAGGAAGTTGTGGAAGTGATACAGGCATTAAAAAAATATTCCTCCACCCCATTGGATAGATGGGATGTAGCCAGTGTATATGAAGCACTGGATGAATGGACAGAATCGCATGGTGGAGTCCCGCCGAAAATAAAAGAGTGTGACAGTCATAAGGAATTGCCAAGTCATATGGTCTTTGAAAAGCTTTTTGGAAAAACAGCAAAAGAGTTTTTGAATGATTATTATGGAGAAATCGAATATGTAAGGATTGGACGTCATGGAACAAAATGTGTTGATGATCAATATGATTTTCTGGAATTATTCAGAAATGAATTTGAACGAATACAACCGGCAACATCAAAAATATATGATGCTTGTAGAAATCCAGAAACGCCATCATGGGGAACAATCGCAAGAAGGTGTAAAGTATCTTCCTGGTCAGAGCTGGTTACGCTGTCTGGTGTAGAGGCGAATTGCATCAGAAGAAGATATGACACATATAATATTAGAAATAAATTGAGTGTTTCACAAAAAACAAATGTGGAAACAAATCTGACAGTACACGAACAGAAAGAAGAAAAAGAACGATTTGAGGCATTGTTGATAAAGACACATGATTTAACATTGCAGGCTGAGAAGCAGGAAAAGGCAGAAAAAGCAGTTTCAAAACATACATTACGAATTGGGAGGAAATAGAGATGGCAAAAGTTATAGCAATAGTCAATCAAAAAGGCGGTGTCGCAAAGTCAACTTCGTGTGTGAATTTAGGAATCGGACTCGTTAAAAAAGGATATAAAGTTCTGGCAATAGATTTCGATCCACAAGGAAGCTTAACAGAGAGTCTTGGTTATCAGAATCCAGATGAATTGGAAATAACTGTAGCAACAATTCTTCATTGTGAGATGAACGGTCTTGAATTACCAGAAAGTTATGGAATTCTTCACCATGAAGAGGGATTGGACATTCTTCCGGCAAATATTGAACTTTCTGGGGTAGAAGTCAGCCTGGTAAATGTTATGAGCAGAGAATATGTGTTAAAACAGTTTATCAAGTTAATTTCGCCGGAATATGATTACATTCTGATTGATAATATGCCATCGTTAGGAATGCTCACTGTAAATGCACTTGCGGCAGCTGATTCGGTTATCATCCCGGTTATGGCACATTATCTTCCGGTTAAAGGTCTCGAACAGTTGATGCAGACAATATATAAAGTCAGGAAGCAGATAAATCGAAAACTTCAAATTGACGGAATCTTACTTACCATGGTGGATCGCAGAACAAATTTTTCAAAAGAGATTATAGAATTACTTCATGATAATTATGGTGAATATATCCATATTTTTGAGACTGCAATTCCGTTTTCTATAAGAGCTGCAGAGACGAGTGCTGAGGGAGTAAGTATTTATAAACATGATCCCAAAGGACGTGTTGCCGAAGCATATAAGAAACTGGTAGAGGAGGTGATTGATGATGGCAGTGAAAGAGAGTAGTGCTTCAAAGATAAAATTCAAAGGTGTAGATGCACTGTTTGGATTGTCAGAGGAGCAGGAGTGTGTGCGAGAAATTCCACTGGACGAGCTGGATACATTCAAGAACCATCCGTTTAAAGTATTCAGGGATGACAAAATGGAGGAAATGATTGAAAGTATTTCAGAATATGGAGTTCTTGTGCCAGGAATTGCAAGACCTTCAAATTCTGGGGAAAAGGATTATGAATTAGTAGTGGGACACAGAAGAAAATATGCTTGCAGAGAATTGGGATTGAAAACAATGCCGGTTATTATCAGAGATATGTCTGATGATGAAGCAACTGTAGTTATGGTCGATTCCAATATTCAAAGAGAAAACCTGCTGTATAGTGAGAAAGCATTTGCATACCGCATGAAGTATGAAGCATTGAAACGTCAAGGCAGAAGAACAGATCTAACTTTGGTCCAAGTTGAACCAAAGTTGAAAAAAAGATGGGCAGCTGAGATGGTAGGTACAGAAGTCGGGGAAACAATGAGTACAATCAAACGATATATACGATTGACCTATTTGTCGAATTATTTGCTGGAGTTTGTAGACAAAAATGAATTGCCATTCACTGTTGCAGTAGATCTATCGTATTTAAAAAGCAATGAGCAGTCGTTACTGTTGGCGTTCATAGGAACAACAAAGAAAATGCCTAATGGATCTCAGGCAAAAAAAATGAAAGAGCTTAGTCAGCAAAAAGAATTGACTGGAGAAGATATTGAGAAAATTCTTAGAGGAGAAGCAAAAGTGAATTACCAGAAAATCAGCTTTTCAGAAAAGCAACTGCAAAAATATTTTCCACCAGATTATAAGAAAGAACAAATTGAAAAAATTATATTTCAGTTATTAGATTCGTGGAAGGCACAAACAGAACAAAGGGGATGATAGAATGGAATATGATAAGCAAATAAGATATAATGATAGCCAGATGGAAAGATATCAGGCATATATTTCTAAAGTACAGAAGATAAACAGATTGGATAAGAGGACAAAAGAAATGACGATTGGAGATGTAATTAAAAAATCAATTCTGCCACTGACATTTATGGTATTCTGGTTTTGGATGACAAAAACAATTATGAAAGTCAGCGGACAGACGGATTGGTTCTGGTGGGTATTTATTGCCGGATTACCATTTGGAATACATAAAATGCGGCTGATTCTAATCCCAAGAGGAATGGATACCACAGCAACACTTGGTATGGCTGCGTTAAGTGTCATCATTGGAGCATTGATCGGAAGTATCATGATTCCAGTGTATGTGATCAGAGCGATATACGTTTTTATACGGTATATCATTGAAAGATAGAAAATTAGTTTGATAAGAGGCAGGCTTGCGAAAACAAAAATCGCAAGTCTGCCTCTTTTTTTGTGCCTAAAAACAGGCAATTCAGGGTAAATCCCTTTTGCAAATATAAATTTTGGAGGATTTCATTATGAGAGAGCGAATTGAAAGCAAGCATGTAACAAAAGAAATCAAAAGTCAGATGCCAGTGATTCCGGTTGAGATTATCAAAGAAAGAGGTTGTACGTTCTGTCCATATTATCTGGGAAGCTATGAGAAACAACCACGATGCATGATGAAAAATTGTGCCTGGGATGATGAAAAAGATTTATAAAACCCTGCTAGGAATGTTTGCCGATGAAATGAGGCAGGAAGAGTTGGAAAAAGATGAATGTTACGGATGTGCCTATGGAAAATGTGGACCATGTATCGGTATCTGTTACAAATCAATGAAAGCATAGGAGGGGTAAGCCAATGAATACAACAATTATTTCCGGGCGATTGGTAAGAAATCCCGGATACAATGAAGTGGAGAATGAAAAAGGACTTCATAAGATTGCCAAGTTTGTTCTGGCAGTCAGAAGAAATTATTCTGATGAAGTCAGTTTCATTCCGGTAAAGGCTTTTGCAAAGAAAGCAGAATTTGCCAGAGATTATCTGATGCAGGGAACGAAGGTCATGGTGGAAGGCGAGATTGTCACAGGTAATTATGAAGATAAGGATACCGGGAAAAAGATCTATACCACCGAAGTGTATGCAAACCGGATTGAATTCGCAGGTGCAAAAATGGTTGACAGACCACCGTTTCCAGAAGATGCGGAAGGGTTCTTAGAAATCCCAGAGGGCATGGAAGAGGAAATGCCGTTTAGATAGAGGAGGATAAAAGATGGTTTCAGTAGATCAGGCGTATATGGTAGGGCATATGAAAAAAGTTGATGGAAGTATCAATAACAAAAATGTAGTGCTGTCAGCAGCATGTGAAGCAGCGGAACTGTTCCAGTGCATGATGTCAGTAAATCAGAAACTGGAGGACTGGCAGAGATTTAACCACACCTTGGAGATGCATCTTAGAAGTGTGGAATGTGAGAAAATCCATGATATCTGTCAGGCAGTATATGGAATGAAACATCCGTCCGATGAACTGGAAGGATTGTATCTGGCAAGAGAGGATGAACAGATATGCCTGCTGTACTATCAGGTATTTGTAGGGATGCTGGAAATCAATATTAATTCAGCCGAAGTGCTGTACAAACAGAAGGAGGAAATAATCAATGAGTAAGATGGAGTATATGCCGGTAGATTGTCTGCAGGTGCCAAAGATGCTGTTCCAGGTGGAAGAATTCAAAAATCTGTCAAATACAGCAAAAATTTTATACAGCTTATTTCTGGATCGTTTGAAATTTGCGGAGCAGAATGGCTGGGTAGATCATAACGGCGATCTGTTTGTTATCTATCCAAAAAGTGAAATGAAGAAAGACCTGAATACGACTCGATATGGAGTAGATCAGGCAGTACAGGAACTGGTTAAGGTTGGAAAGTTGGTTCGTATTATTCCAAATAATGGAAAGGCGAACCACTTTTATATCAATGATATTTATGAAAATGAGATGGAGGAAGAATCAATGATGACATTAGATACTATTATGGCAAATATGCCGCTGGCTGAAAGAGAAATTATTATGGATAAGATGGTGAAAGCATCCAGAGATATTTTGGAAACTATTGCGGATATGGGATATATTGATGAATACGAAACGTCTTTAACTGCAATGGAAGAGAGAGGATACCAGGATGAGCTTGGAGAGATGGATATTGATCAAATTCAGGCTGATGGATATGAGTTTGGCATGGATCTTGCATTTGGAATTTTGGAGGAAAATGAAAATAATCCTGCTCGTGTGTTAGATATCCAGAAATATGTGAACAGACAGTATGATAGCTGTTCAAGAAAGAAGTTTATGAAGGTTATGGAAACCCTCGTTCATGCGATGGGGAATGATGAAGGCTTTATTGGTGATATGTATGCTTGCAACAAGAAGGCTAGAAATTATTATTTGGACGAAATGATTCAGTCATTCAATTTTGTGTTTGATGAGATGTGCCATGGTACGGGCAGTGCGGCAAATTGTGATTTCGATGTAGAAGAGTAGGAAAATATTATGGCAGATTTTGAATATTTCAGAGCAGAAGAATCTGACCAGTTTTCTTTTTTTCGGATACCAAAAGCTCTGTTCACAGAAAAAGAGTTTGCAAGCCTGTCCACAGACGCAAAGCTCCTTTACGGAATTCTGCTTGATCGAATCAGCCTATCCAAGAAAAATGGCTGGATTGACGGTGATGGTTATGTCTATATTATTTACACGATTGCAGAATTGCAGGAACTATTGCGAATGTCGCATACGACAGTGACAAAGCTTCTTTATGAGCTTGACAGTGTGCATGGGATTGGATTGATCGAACGGTATCGGCAGGGTAATAATCGTCCTTCTGTCATATATGTGAAAAATTTTGTGAAACGGAGCAGAGGAAAGCCAGTAAGATACTTTGCTTCTGGAACGCCAGAAACTGGAAATCCAGACTGCAAGGAATTGGAAATCCGGATTGCAAGAAACTGGAAGTCCGGAACGCAAAAAAATAGAAGTCCGGACTGCAAGAATCTGGATGGAAGTAATACTAAGATAAATAAGACTGAAAAGAATCATACTGATAAGAGCAAGAGCAATACTCCCGCTCTGGAAGAAAAATTCAGTCAGTATGGTAGATTTAAAAATGTTGTCTTGTCAGAAGCCGAACTGCAGGAGTTGATGACGTTATTTCCATGGGACTACCAGAAACGGATTGATCATCTTTCTGTTTATATGAAATCCAGTGGAAAAGAGTATCAGAATCATTTTGCAACAATCTGTCTTTGGGCAGAACAGGATGGCGCCAGGGCAGGAATTGACAAATATGAATTTCAGGAAGGAGAAAGCCTGTGATGGAAAATAAAGTAACAGCAGATTATCTGGATGAAGAGGGATGTCTTCATTGTGGCATCTGTGGAAAAAGAAAACAGATGAAAGTCAGTCTGATGGGATTTGAGCATGTAGTGTCTTGTTTGTGCGAATGCGAGGTGAAAGCCAGACAGGAACTTGATGAGAAGATGCAGCGGGAAGAAGCACAGCGGCAGCTTTATCAGAGAAAATCCGTCGGACTTCAGGAAAGAAGATTCTGGGAATGGAAATTTGAAAAAGATAATGGAAGCAACCAGAAGATACTAATCGCCAGGCAGTATGTAGAAAACTGGACAGATATGAAGAGAAAAAATGAAGGACTGCTTCTGATGGGACCAGTTGGAACCGGGAAGAGTTTTTTTGCAGGCTGTATAGCAAATGCACTTTTGGAACAGGGAGAACGTGTCATGATGACAAATTTTTCTAGGATCTTAAATGAAATGACCAGCTATCAGGCAGATAAGAACCAGATTATACAAAATCTTGTGGATTATCCGCTGCTGATTATTGATGATTTAGGAATAGAACGAAATTCCGAGTTTGCTTTGGAGCAGGTCTATAATGTGATAGACAGCCACTATTGTAAAATGCTTCCGCTGATCGTAACAACGAATCTGGGACTGAATGAAATGAAATCTGCAGATTTAGATACTGCCCATCAGCGCATTTACAGCAGAATACTTGAAATGTGTGTTCCCATCTATTGTGGTGGGGAAGACAAGAGAAAAGAAGAAGGGACAGAAAAACTCGTACAGGTGCAGCACCTGATTACCGGTTAATCTGTCCTTTTTCATTGAAGGGGGGGTGATTGCCATGATTACAGATCTGGACAGCAGTTGAATCGCTGAAAGGAGGGAAAAGGCATGCAGGAAGAGGTAACTCAGAAAACGGTCACGTTCTGTATTCGGGCTACTAAAATTACGGCAGACCTGTTGAAAAAGGTTCTTGCTGCGTATCTGCGTCATCAAAAGCAGAAATCAGTAGAGAAGAAAGCACAGAAAAATCAGCCGAAACAGGGAAAGGTCACGGTAAAAGAGCTGGCAAAACAGAATGCCGGGATGGTCAATATCGAGATCACGGACAAAAATATCAAGTCCTTTGAACGGTATGCCAGAAAATACGGGATCAATTATGCTCTGAAAAAAGACAAGAGCAAAGATCCTCCGGTTTATCTGGTATTTTTCAAGGGACGTGATCAGGATGCCCTAAATGCTGCTTTCCGTGAGTTTTCCCAGAAACAGATTCAAAAAGCGAATAAGCCTTCCATTCATAAGCGTCTTGCAGCTTACCGGGCAATGATGCCAAAGAAGACGAAGGACAAAGTAAAGAACCGGCATCAGGAGCATAGTCGATGAAAAAGAAAAGCGGCAAAACTCTGATGCAGAAGTGGAAGAATAAAATCGGGGGTAAGCTGTCCGCCCTGGATAAAAAGAAACTGGTTCTTACAAATATCCCTTATGCTCTGGCTGCTTTCTATGCAGACCGGGCATTTTTTCTTTACCGGAACAGTCCGGGAGAAGATATGGGGAACAAACTTTTATATGCAATGGAACACGCAGACCGGATTTTTGCTGGTTTTGTGTTAAGCAATAACTGGAAAGATCTGCTAGCAGGTATTGTTGTTGCAGTCGTTCTGAAAGTGTTGGTCTGGCAGAAACAGGCAGACGCAAAGAAATTACGGAAAGGCATCGAGTATGGTTCAGCCAGATGGGGAACCGCAGAGGATATCAAGCCTTATATGTCGGAAGATCCATGGATGAACATTCCATTGACAGCAACAGAAGCACTGACCATGGAGAGTAGACCGAAGCAGCCGAAGTATGCAAGAAATAAAAATATAGTGGTCATCGGCGGCAGTGGTTCCGGTAAGACACGTTTTTTCGTAAAACCATCGGTCATGCAGATGAACTGTTCCATGGTCATTACAGATCCGAAAGGCACTTTGATTGAAGAGTGCGGGAAGATGTTAGCAAAGGGACCACCTAAGAAAGATAAGAATGGAAATATCATGAAAGATAAATCTGGAAAAGTGGTACATGAGCCATATGAGTTCCATGATATGGGAGCTTATGAAAAAAGTACCGATGTTAATCAGATTGCTGCGGTCTATGAAAAATATAGGGAGAATCCTGAAAATGCCTATCGAGTATGTAGTATGGGGATTATCTATCGTGATCCGGAAGACAGTTACTATGATGATGCTGAATTTGCAATCGTAAAAGGAAATACAGTACTTGGAAATCTGATGGACGATGTTCGATTTTATGGAGAACTTGCACTGGTACGGGAAGGGATTGAGAAAATTCATGAAGCATTGCCGGATTATAAATATGTGCCGATGAGGGATGTTCGAGAAGCAATGTATCCTGAGAAGATGACCACAGAACAGCTGGCAGAGGCACTGGATGAGATTGCAGAAGCTTTTGATCCGTATGAGTATCGAGATAATGTGGAGACGGGAGAAAATACGGTACAAGAGGTGATGTTGGATTTGCAGAGTGGCAATACACATTCTTATATTTCTTATTTGAAGGATATTGTAGACGAAGAATGTGACCAGTCTGTGCGTGCAGGTGTATTGATTGAAAGACTGAAAGCCTATGAGCCAGAACTTCCAAAGGATATGGAACCGATGGTGTATGTGAATTATTGTGAGAAAAGTGAGCTGGGGAATCCAAGATGCCAGAAGTTATCTGATTTGGATTCCAAAACAGTAGAACAGGACAAAGCCTGGTATGCCGACTGTGATCCAAACACCAACGAACCAAAAACGACAGCACAGATGTTTTTTACAGTATATTATGCTGAGAAGGGCGACAAGATGTTGCATCATTTTCAAGGTAAGATAGACATTGGTAGCGGAAATGGCGGCATCATCAGTCAATTAAAGATGCAGAATGAAATGAAGTTGACGGATGAAAGCTGGATCAGCTATCAGCAAGGAAAAGGCAATGAAGAATATCAGAAGTATATGGAAGATCTGACGGATATGCAGAATCATGTACTGCCGTATTTGCAGAGCTTTTGCAGTCTGGAAGAAAAAGGTGTGAAGGAGAGACGAGAACAGCAGGTAGCAGAGAAAAATGAGAGCAGAGAAGCTGTGTCGAGAGCTGGTGTTGAAATAAATACAGCAGTTAAGGACGCAGGGAAAGCTGAAAGAAAGGCAGTAGCACAGAAAAAGGCAATGCCAGGAAAAGAAAAGAAACCGTCAATCCATGAACGCTTGGAAATCAATAAGAGAATCATCCAGGAAAAGCAGGGAAAAGATAAGCCGGAGAGAGGAGCTGATTTGGGTGTAAGGACAGTGTAGTATAAGCACAATGAGTCGGAGGTCACGGATGATAACGTGGCTTCCGGCTTTTTTGTTTTGAATGATAGTGCTTCAAATTTTTTATGTGACAAATGAAACAACCTATGATATTATAAAACATATAAGCGAAAATAACTTTTGCGGAAACGAAAGTATCTTTATATTTTTTATGTGCATACTTCCTATTATAGGATTAAATAATTGCAAAGTTGAATACTAATATTTTTTCATTATTACAGGTACAATAAGAATATGTAATAGCGGAAATGAGGTATAGTTACTTGCATATAGAGAAGTATATTGCGGATAAAATAACATCTTTGTGTGAAAAGCGTGATATCAGTAAATATAGATTATCGCAGCTGTCGGGAATTTCCCAGTCGTCACTGGGAAGAATCATGGCACAGGAAAACCTGCCGTCGCTGATCACACTTGAAAAAATATGTACAGCATTAGGCGTGACATTATCACAGTTTTTTCAAGAAGATAATTTAGAGAATCTGACAGAAAAGCAGAAAGAAGTTCTAGGGATATGGAAAAATCTGAGTACAAATGAGCAGGAAACAGTAATGTCAATGCTGCGTGGACTTCGGAAGTAGAAAAACAGTTCGAGTATATGTATCGACTGTTCTTTTTTATTTTTTGTCGTTAAAACGGTAATGTTTTCTTGTGTATACTAGAGCATTAAAGTATAATGAGATCAGTTTTTTTGCATAAGTATTAAAGCTATAATAAGGAAATCGGCAAACCAGATGAAAGTCTGGGACGCAAAGCTACAGGGCCTGTAAAATGGCAGCCAGTTGCATGAAATGAGGTGCACTGTCTGTTTGGCAGTGCTTTTTTATGGTAGAGCACTTGAATAAGTAATACAGAAGCTGTTTGGAAAAATATTGTGAAAAATAGCGGGGAGGTTATTGATAATTAATGAATGTAAAATTAAAATCTGGAAGCAAGCAAGCAAGCAAGCAAGCAAGCAAATTTCTGTCACAGAGGCGGAAGATGGACAGCAGGCAGTGGAATTGTTTAAAGAGAAACCAGCAGGAACATTTGATGCAATTCTGATGGATCTGATGATGCCTGTGATGGATGGATATACAGCTACGAGAAAAATCAGATCATTAGAACGTTCAGATGCAAAAACAATACCGATCAGAGCTATAACAGCAAATGCATTCCAGGAAGATGCTGAAAAGTGCATTGCCGTAGGTATGAACGCTCATTTGGCGAAACCTTTGGATATTGAAAAGATGAAAAAGACTATTAAAAGTATTTGTTCTTAATATAGGGAGAAAGTAAATGAATAGCATAGTTATTGAAATGAATATTATTTGAGATTCGGGGTAAATTGTGAAATGCAGACAAACAGGAAAAATAAAAATATAATAGGTATTATACAGAGTTTCCTTATATTGATATTAGTGGTTCTTATTATTTTTATGATGATTCAGATTAGCAGGCTGCAGGGGACAGCACGCGTAATAAATTATGCAGGTCTGGTACGTGGAGATACACAGCGCGAAGTAAAATTAGAAATTACAGGAAACCAAAATGATGAATTAATTAAATATTTGGATGATATTCTTCTTGGATTGAGATATCAGGATGGACATTATAATCTGGTAAAACTCAATGACGAAGAATATCAGGGGAAATTGAAAATCCAGAGTGATTACTGGGATAAATTGAAAACAGAAATTGAAGCAGTAAGAAACAAGGGATACGAAAATACAGACATTGTTAATATGAGTGAAATATATTTTACGATGGCAGATGAAACTGTCTCTGCCGCAGAAAGCTATTCAGAAAAGATCGCTATAAAGATTCGTACTATAGAGCTTTTGTCGGCACTTGATATGTTGATTCTGGTGATATTGGTTATTATGCAGACTCTAAAGGCAATGCA
Organism: Blautia sp. Sow4_E7; assembly: GCF_052116245.1. Classification (NCBI taxonomy): domain Bacteria; kingdom Bacillati; phylum Bacillota; class Clostridia; order Lachnospirales; family Lachnospiraceae; genus Blautia; species Blautia sp. Sow4_E7. The sequence continues at coordinate 1,351 of NZ_JBQKLL010000032.1, read as the reverse complement.
GATGGCAATGCAAAACAGATTGCTGGAACAGAAAGCATTCGTAGATACCCATACTGGGCTGCCAAATAAAAATGCCTGTAATGACCTTCTTAATAAAAAAGATATAATTACAGGTTCTACAGCATGTATAATGTTTGATTTAAATAATCTAAAAACTGTAAATGATACAATGGGACATTCCGCAGGAGATCGGTTAATAATGAATTTCTCAAAGCTTTTGCGAAGTGTTATTCCAGAAAAGGATTTTGTTGGAAGATATGGCGGAGATGAGTTTATAGCAGTCATTTATCATACAAATGAGGCGGAAATTAAAGAAATATTAAAAGTTTTGTACAGAGAAAAAGATAGATTAAATAGTTATGAAAATCAAATACCAATCGACTATGCATGCGGATGGGCATTATCCTCCGATAATATGTCTTGTACAATGCAGATGTTATTGGATGATGCAGATGCTAATATGTATAAAAATAAACAGTTATGCAAGAGATATAATCAGCATTCTTAAGAAAGTGATTAAAAAACTATCGATAGAGAGTGTCTTTTTTAATTTATAGGATTTCTAAAGACCACAAGAATAAAGGAAATAGAAAATATGAATAAAAGACAAAAAATACTGATTGTCGATGATTCAAAGTTTAACAGGGATATATTGAAAGAATTTTTTGGAGAAACCTATGATTATCTGGAAGCTGAAAATGGAAATCAGGCAGCGCAGATTATGGAAGAGAATCTGGGAATCGATTTGATGCTTTTAGACATCAACATGCCACAGATGGATGTTTAATAAAGCAAAGCTAAATTATTACAGTCTGATTCTGATGGATATTCAGATGTCGATTATGAACGGATATAAAGCATCCAGGAGAATTCGAGAACTGAAAGATGGTAACAAATCGCAGATTCCAATTGTTGCAATGACAGCAAATGCGTTTGAAGAAGATAAGAAGATGGCTTTGGCAAGTGGCATGAATGATCATGTTGCAAAACCAATAGATATGAATGTATTATTGCCGACTATTATGAAATATATGTAAAGGAAGAAAGAAGGACACTGATTTTGCAGTCAGTGTTCTTCTTACATATCAGTCGACTAAAGAAAAACATTTTATAGTTGTACATTATCTCGTTGAGAAGGGTAAATCTGTGAAATTTTGACGAATGATATTTAAAGTCTTTTGCTTTTTCAGTAATTCTTGTTTCTCCCGGACAGTAGCAGCCTGTTTAGATTCAAGGTTTTCGAGAGTATGAAACTTTTTCTGTAAAATAATGTTTAGAAGGTTCTTCTATGATACAATAAATATCATTAGGAGGGCCTTTTATTATGGCAAGACAAAAGAAACCTGTACAT
>NZ_JBQKLL010000031.1:0-41107 GCF_052116245.1 Blautia sp. Sow4_E7 | reverse complement strand
ATTTTTCGTCATCATAAAAAACACCGCCCTTCTGATATTTATTATATCAGAAAAGCGGTTCCAACAATAGCAAAACCCTGCAAAAGCAGGGCTTTGTCTACAATCTGAGAGCATAGCTGTAAGCTATGCTCTTATCCTATACTCTTATGAAATAACCTTTTAGGGTAAATATTTAAGTGCTTTTTTGCTCATTTTCCATGTCAAAAATGCTCATCTGTCCGATCATTGGCTCGTCCTTCAGGATGTTGCGGATCTGTACGGTGGTGAGGTTGTACTTCTCCGCAAGCTCCTTCAGATTGTAACCATTGTATTCCTTTTTGACCCGCCGGTTCCTGGCCGGTGCCACGATGTTCTCCGGCTTCGGGAAGTACAGCTCGTCACCGCAGGCGTAGATTGACAGTTCCACGAAGGCATCCACCCCGATGATGTCCACGATCGGGCGGTAGCGGTCGGCAATGTCTTCTTCTTTCGTCTCGTTGACAAGCTCCCTCATCAGTCGGTCCATCTGTCACACCTTCTTTACATAATCCAGGCAGATCCATCCGATTCCGGACTTCAGACGTCCCCATCCATTCTTTACTTCCACGATGGTATACTTCTTCTTTTCCCCGTCTTTTTCAGCAATGTGCCCGCTGGTGTCGTACTTCTTCGCCGGTCCCTTGCGGATCCATAACCAGTCACAGGTCGTATTGATCAGGAACGGAACTTTCCATTCATCTTCCGCCGCGGATGGATTCGGTGTGGATCCGGAGCCTGAGGCATTGTACCTGGTCAGATTCCATTTTTCGATGATGTTCACCAGTTTGGAGACGTACTTGGCGTCCGTCGCGTACCCGCCATCCTTGATGATCTGGACTGCTTTCCTGTAGTCCTTCTCGCCTGCCAGCCCTGCGTATCTCTGTTTCTTGCCGTTGGCTGCGTTCAGAAGGTACGCGGAGTGATCGGCAATGGATTCCTCGATACAGCCGTAGCGGCGGAAGTCTGACTTCTTCATGTACTGGTTGCCGTTTGCATCCTGTTCCGGCGACTCTTTGGTGTACTTGCTGGAGCCGTCCCAGGTGGTTCCCGGCCAGGTGTTGCCGGAGAGATTGGTCTTCATGCCGTGAAGGTTATTTCCTGCCTGCGCCAGGTCTGTCTGTCCGTAGCCGCTTTCCAGGATACCCTGTGCCAGGGATACACAGGCCAGGATACCGCTGGCTTTCTCATCTGCGGTGTACAGCGGTCCAACCTTCTCAATCCATTCTTTCTCACTCAGTCCCTTCAGCGCGGATGCCTGCAAGCCTTTCGCGTTGTTGGTGTAGATGCACTTCATGTCCGGATCAAAGACGCTGTATCCCGGTTTGGTCTTGCACACTGCCAGGGCTCCCGTCTTGGTTCCTGCGAAGAGCTGGTTCTTCTCATCGTCCTTGGTGAGGCGTACACGGTAATACTGTTCCGTCTTCGGCTGTGTGGCTATGCTCTTTACTCCCAAACCGTTCAGAATTCCCTGTGCAATTGCCCTTGCAAAGCTTTCCTTATTTGCGGTGTAGAACTTCATATCGTCCCCGTCGTCGATAAATGCAGTCTCCAGAAGGAAATACCTGGCTTCCTGCGCCTGTGCCCGGTTCAGATTCAAAAGACCGGTACTGGTATCCAAAAGCCACTCTTTAAATCCAAGATCCACAATCTGGGCAATGATCTCCCTTGCGATCGGACGTCCTGCATTGTTCGGATGGATGTATCCGCCCACGCCCGTGAACCCGCCATCTCCGTTCGGGTCTGCCTTGGCCTTCGCGTTGAAGTGAATCTCAACAGTCATGTCATAATCAGAGTAGACCGGAACATTCCCCTTCTTGCTCTGTGCATAACAGTTTTTGTTCGTGTCGTACAGGGTTACGTTCATGCGGCTGCCGATTGCGGTCTTTACCAGCTTCACCAGCTCCCTGGTGTAATCTGCTTCCTGTCCCCAGATGCTGCACGCTCCCGGGTCTCCCTCGCCGTGTCCGGCGATTAGAAATAACTTTTTCTTTGCTGCCATTTCAATCATCCTTTCTTTCCGCCCATCCATACCAGTGTCACAAGCGTGACGCATACGATCAGGATGTTTATTGTACTTGGTTCTATCATGTCCTAGTCCTCCGCCTTATAGTCCAGCCCGATGGCCAGGGAGCTGTCTACCGTGATGCACTTCTTCAGCTCTGTGATGGTGATGTCCAGCATATCGTCCGGCAGGTACTTCCGGATCAGCTCGCCTCTCTTAATCCGGTGGATGTAGTAGAGTTCTTCTTCCCAGGAATCCTCGGCCTTGAACACGGCGTTCAGGGTCTTCCGGTCTTTCTCGAACTCCCCGGTCAGCTTCTTCAGCAGAAGCTTCCGCTGCTTATCATCCGGGACAATGTGCAGCTGGTCCATCATATCCTCCAGGGACATCTCGAAGGTGTAGTCCCCGGTCGCAACCGACTTCAGCATGGTCTCAAACCCGGTGGTCAGCTTGTACTTGGTTTCCGTGGTCTCTGACACGTTCTTCTTGTATACGCCTTCCGGAAGCCACTTCTGCAAGCGGTCCGGGTTGGTGAGATCCAGCTTCTGCTTGTCTGTGATGGAAGCACTGCCTCCGTCACCGTAGAAACGGATGTACTGCTGGTTGCGGTCGTCCATGATACTCACGCCCCTGGCCTGAAGTTCCGCTTTGTACATATCAATGCTCCTGGCGGTCTGGAGGCGGAGCTTGTCCAGCTGTACCAGGGCATCCACCAGCTGTCCGCTGGTCTGTGTTTTCAGATCAATCTTCATTGCCTTCTCCTTTCTGCTCCTGTGCCTTTTCAAGGCAGGAGACGCAGATCCCCTTTCCTTTCAGCTTCAGGACATCCTCATCCGTTCCGCAGAACGCGCACCGGATCTCCCTGGGACGCAGGATCAACGCCCCATCTTTCTCCTCCAGTTCAATCACATCCTTGGGCTGGAGTCCCATGCTCCGGCGCATCTGTACCGGGATGTTGACTGCCCCGTTGGTAGACATTTTCTTCTGTACCATGTTTGTGCTCCTTTCTGCTGGCTACTCTTCCAGCGTTTCCTTCAGATACTCATACAGCTCGCCGGTGGTGTACCGGTCCCGCCCTTCTTCCTTGAGCTTCGCTGTGAACTCCTGCATCTTCATAGCTACTTGCAGCACCTTAGCCGCCCCGATTGCTTCCGGATGGACATTACCCTTATGGTCAACCCGTCCCATCACCCAGGAGACTGCCCTGGTAAGATAGATCCAGGAGTTTCCCTCTTCCGGCTCATTCCACTTGTTTTTGGTATTCTCTATGTAGTCCTTGCGGTTCAGGCGTTTCTTGACCGGCGGGATCACGCCTTTCTCTCTCAGTTCCTTCCGGATCTGTTTCATCTCTTCCTTTTCCCGCTTGGTCATTGGCTTGTATTTCTTCTTTGCCATTGCCTCTCCTTCCTTTTGTCCTCAGAAACCTATTCATCCCACAGTTCCCTCTCTGCCTGGTCGTCCATCAGCTTCTGCATAGCTGCCAGATGGATGTCCAGCATGGCGTCCTTCACGTCGTCCAGGCTTCTGCCCTGTTTCAGAGCCATCTCGCCCGCCAGGATCTGCATGGTCCCGCAGGTGGTAGCAAGGTCTTCCAGGACGATCACTTCGCCCTCGGCATCTATGCAGATCTTGCCGTTCTTCGCCCGAATCGTAACCCGAAAATCATTCACCGCCCGCCGCCTCCTGTCTCTCGATCATCTTCTTCAGTGCCTCGATCAGGTTGCTGCACTGTTCATAATTCAGCCACTCAACCCTCTCCACCTTGAACATCCGGCGGATAAACCCGGAGAGCCGCTTCGGGTTGTCGTCCCAGCCCAGTTCCTTGGTCAGCATGTAGATCTTGCGTCTCTGGTTGTCCGTGGCGTTTCCGGTCATGCCGACCGGTCTCTTCCTCTTCCCGGATGCTGACTCCTTCATCTGTCCCAGGACGTAAGCCACACGCCTCCGCTCCGGTTCGGTCAGCTCCTTCAGGGAATCCTTGCCGGTCTGTGCCTGTACGACCAGGTGGAGCTCTTCACTTCCCAGTTGAAGCTCCGGGGACTTCGCGATCCCCCACAGGGTCCGGATGGTCACTTTATGCTTCGGGATCCTCTTTCCTGCCATGTTATCTCCTTCCTGCGAACCGTCTTCTGCTTTCCTGTTCGGAAATGAAATCCGGAACGCTGATCTCGCCTGTGGTGGCGGCTCCTTCGTCAATGTGGCTGGTGGCAAGCTGCACATGGCAGCCGCCGTCCTCCATCCTCGCCATTGTCTTGTAGAATGCTCTCACGATCGCTGACGCCTGCACGCCTGCGTTCTTTCCTCTGATGCTGATTGTAATATTCTCCATGATTTTTCCTCCCTATAACATCATCATGCCAGATGCTTCCTGTACCATCTTCAGTGTGACTGTGTACTCCCCATGTGCTTTCATGACACGGAGCACGTTGTTGATGGTACGATCCAGGAGACGGAAGCACCCTGTCCTTGCAGAGAAGGCTCTGACTGCCAGCTCTTCCGCTGCGTCTTCCTCAATATCCCAGTCTTCCAGGTAGTCCTTCAGCTCTGCCTTGCTCAGTCCATGGAGTTTGTAGCAGAAGTCGATCCGGTTCGCAAAACGCTCCAGGACAGTCTTGATATCACTTTCCAGCTTTGGTTCCCCTGCGATCACGATGCCGACATTTGACTGGTCGAAGATACCGCGGAGAATTTCCATCTTTGCGGCTGTGTACTTGTTGATCAGCTTGTCCGCCTCGTCTACGATAATCAGGTAGCCCTCGTTTGCGTTCAAAAAGTCGCGGATCCGGTTCACGCGGCTCCAGATGGATCCGCTGGTAGATCTCGGCAGTCCCAGTCCCAGCTCCAGGGCCGTCACCAGATCCTTGGTGCTCATAGTGTCGTCGCATTCCATGTAAGCAACCCTCGGCATCTTGGAATATTCCTTCAAAGCGTATGTCTTGCCGTATCCACTGCGTCCGATGATGATTCCCAGTCCCCGGTCATCCTGACAGGACTGGCACACGGACAAAACACCAAGATAGTCACTGGATTCCAGGATCCGCTTCTTTTCCGGAAAGTGTTTCTCCGGAGTTTCTTCCGGTTCTTCCTCGTCGGATCCGTCCTGTGCTCTCATCTTCTCCAGCTTCTTCTTCGCTTTCGGATCGTTCTCCAGCGTTTCCTGGTACTTCTCTTCTGTCTCATCCAGGAACCGGTTCAGGATCTCTTCCACAGTGTCCGGGTTGCTTCTGTACTTACCGGACAGGTACTGGCTGATCATGGAACGGCTACAGTGATACTGTACCGCCAGCATCTGCTTGTTGATGCACAGCACTCTGAGGCGTTCGTTGACCTTTATAGCCAGAGGTGAGAGTGTCATAGCTTCGTTTTTAATAAGTTCGTTCATGGTGTTACCTTCCTTTCATTCATCCGTTTTGACATTTATCGTGAGATTATTCATTTCCTTTCATTGCATCCACCAGAAGCTCCAGGAGCATCATGGGGATGGCTATTGCGATCACCACCAGGAGGAGGATGCCCCAGGTGATTAGTCTGGCCAGCAGGCAGATACCTGTAAAAAGCTTTTCTTTCATCTATGCCTCCCTTGTCTTCCTCAGACGCTCCAGGGCTTTCTGTGCCTGGCTGTTCATGTATTCGCAGTTCGGACGCTCCTGGCGTTCCTGCATCTCCTGTCTCAGCTGGGATCCTGTCTGTCTCCAGGTTCTGTCCTGAGGCATCTGAGTGACCTTGCTGGACTTCTTGCCGCCCTCCATCTTCAGGCTGACAGCTCCGATCACCTTGTCAGCGTTCTGCTGCTGTTCGTTCAGCTCCTCAAATGGGATTCTGGCTTCCTCTGCGATCTTGCGGTCGCGTCTGAGCTGTGCGTTCTGCTGTTTCCTGTGCTGCTTCAGTGTCTCGTCTGATACCTTGCCGAACTGGAGCAGGTCGTAGCTCTCAGCAGAGCAGATCGGGCGTCCCTTCTTATCATAGACGTAGATCACGGATACATCATCCGGATCATACTTCACGTCCACCTTCTCACCGATGTGAGCCATCAGTTCCTGGTCGTTATAATAGAAACCATTTCTCTCAATGCCGGTGTTCCTTACCCTTGCGTCCTCCGACTTCATCATGAGGATGGTTGCCTGGGACTTCGGAGGCGGTGCCATCTCGTAGCGGTCGCCCTTCTCAAACAGGTCCCCCGGCCTTGTGTACTCCTCGCCAGCTTTCCGCAGTTCGGAGTGTACGCGGGTGGCATACTTTTCCAGTTTCCACTTCGTCCAGTGCTCATAAAGTTCTTCTATTGTCATCAGCTTGCCCTGCTTCGCCATCTCTTTGATGTCCTTATTCACCTTATTCGCCGTAAAGGAGCCTGTGAGGGTTCCGGTATAGCTTGTAACCCATTTGGTAAACTTCTGGCAAACCGTTCCGAAGAATCGCTCGATCTGTCCCTTCGTCCAAGGTTCATAAGGCATTGAGATGCGGATATCCTCGATACCAAGGGAGCGGTAGAAGCCCCTTGTCATGTCGTCAAAGGCCACTGCAAAGTGCTTGTCTTTCTCTGCCTGGTCGTGCCTGTACTTGCGGTCCACGCCCAGCATCTCCTTGGAGGTGTAGTCTTTTCCATTGTCAATGTACAGATACCGCGGGACGCTTCCTGCGTCGTGGTAGATCAGCTTCAAAAGGCTTGCCTTCAGTGTCTGGCTGTCTGCATCCTTGCACATCACATCCCCTAGGATCATGCGGCTTCTGGTGTCGATCCAGCATACCAGCTTCGGTCTGATCGGAACGATGTTCCCGTTTGGTGCCTTGTATGTAACCCAACAATCTAAGGTATGCTCGTCGCCCTGGATCATCTCCATCACCTGTAAGCTGGTCGTATCCCTGCGACGCTTGCACATGACTTTGTTCTTGTACTCCCTGGTACCGTTCGCCACCAGGAAGTGGGCGTTCTTCATTCCCTCGTCTTCCATCAGGAAGCTGATGTACCTTGCCACTGTCTGGTAGGACGGCATCTTCTTCCATCCCTTCAGTTCGCAGATGGCTTCCAGCTGCTCGTACAGCATCTGTTTTGTTCCTCGATTCCCGGCAAAGTCCTTGTCAAACCAGATGTTCTTGATAGTCTGCTGGACTTCTGCTGGCATGGAAGGGAACTTCCCGACATCCTTCGGCTTCCGGCAGAGGCAGAGGACGCGGAAATACTCGTAGGAGCATCCTTCTTCCTTCTCTTTCTTTCCCTGCCAGAAGAGTGCTTCGTTGTACGACTTGATCATCCGGTACAGGGTTCTGTACCCTTTCCCCAGGTGCTTCTGTGCGTACTCTTCGGCAAACTCTGTGATGTCTCCATATCTTCCAACAGTCTCCCGCAGGTACTGGCGTACCACGTTTCCAAGCTCTGCCGCCTGGTAGAACCGTTCCTTGTACTGCTCCATGTACCAGTCAATGTCTGTGTCCACGTACCAGGGCTGTTCTGTCTTCTGTTCTTCCTGGATGTCGCTTCCGTCAGCTGCAAGGGCTTTCAGTCTTTCCTGTTCCCGGTATGCGTTGCGGGCCTGCTTGGAAAGGGAATTGACTTTCACAAGCGTGATGTCCTTTCCGCCGCTTTCCCGTGTCTCGTTCCTGGTTTCCAGCTTTCCGCGTCTCGTCCTGGACTTTAATGTATTGTAGCTTACACCCTCCAGCCTTGCCGCTTCGTCCAGGGTGATATATGCTTCTGTTGCTCCCATGTTCACCCTCCTATGCTGACGCCCGGTATCTATCCGGGTTCAGATCCAGAACTGCGCAGATAGCAGTTAGATACTTTTCTCCACTCTTTCCTCCCCGCATGATGCGGCTGAGGTAGCTCTTCGATGTTCCAACTCTCTCTGCCAGATCCATCTGGCTCATGTCCTTGTCAGCTAGTTTCTTTTTTATATCTTTCCCCAGCGGCGTCAGTTTGTTCTTCTGTCCCGCCATATGATCACCCTCTTTTATCCAAAATATTTCATTTCTTTACTTCTTGTGTTAAAATCAAAATATGTTACTCATTGCCAACATTCATGAATAGGAGGTTTCCAAATGTACAAATTCAATGAAAACTACTCCCTAAACTGTGGTGTCCCTTTAAAACAGCCACTTCCCTGCCTTGAATACGACATTTCCCTTTATTGCAAATTCCTTCTTGAAATGATTTCAGTCCCATTTCCTGAATATTTAAGAGATTACAAGGAATGTCTACGTTATCACGCTGACCGGATAAATCAGGTCACTCCTTCCGAATTTTCTAATGAACTGCGGGTTTACATCATAGACTACCGTTTAAACATTTTGTTCGCTGCATTAGATTCTGATGGAAAGATTGCAACCGCATTTTCCAAATATCCTTACAATTCTACCATTCCAGAAGATTACTACTATGGAGATGGTGAATACATTGGTGGAGCTTTGTACCCTGGTCAACGCTATGATACACGTTCCATGCTGAATTTTTCTCTTAGATATGGCTTTCTGCCTATTGAAGAATTATCCATGGCTACTACTCTGGTCTTTTACGGAGACCGTTTAGATGACCGTCGCCCACTGTCACAATTTCAAACACAAGTTCTTATGCAGCGATACCGTACTAAGAATCTTGTTGACTGGAATGCAATAGTAAAAAGTATAAGTAAAGACTTCACTTGGCTGAAGTAGTGCCTTTCTTTTGTTTCGTCCAAGCCTCGTAGGGATTTCGGTCCTTACAGGGCTTGTAGTATTTATACTTCCCATTTGAATCTTCTCGAGCATTCTTATTGTAAAAAGTTGCATATATCCTTTGCATTACCACTATGGTTTTATCAAGGCATTCAAAGAAATAATTCGCCGGAACTTCTTCGCCGTGTAATCTATCAAATTCCTCTTTCAACATTTCACAGTAAACACTTTTTAACTGATCGAGCATAAAACTCAAATGCTGAATATCTTCTCCATTAAGTTCTATTTTAATTTTCGTCTTTTTCTCTTTTCTTTTACCGTCACTCATGTTACACTGACTGTGTAAAGAAATATTTGGTTTGTCAGTAGCTTGAATCATTTTGTTGAAGGTTTTTTCTATATCTTCCTTTTTCCATGGCTCATAAGGTACTGACGTATCAATGTTTGTTTCATTTTTGACCGCCTGGCTGGTATCCTGGCGGTCATTCTTTTTCTTTGTCATGTCTGATACTCCTTTCCACTGCATCTGTCCGGTCTGAATAATACCGATTCTGTGTTGCTTTCTCTGCTTTCCTTACATTCCCCAGCAGCTGCTCCAGTGATTTCAGCACTCTTGCGTTCTCTCGCGCCCATCCGCAAATCGGATCCAATTCACTGATTGCATCTTTCGCAGCCCTCCGGTCCTGTCTGGCTTCCTTCAGTGTCTTTGACAACCTCGCCATGTCGTGGTAGGAATCGTCGTGCAGCTCCAAGCGGTGCAGGATATCCTGTGTCTCACTGTCTGCTTCCGACTGTTTCATTCTTGCCACGTCGTACTCGATCTGTGCTTCTCTCACGAAGTCCAGGAACGCGGATATGTATTCACTTCGTTTCATTTCATTCACCTACTTTTGAGAGCCTGCGGATCTTCGGCTTGCCTCCGATCTTCTTCAAAGACATCCGGCTGACCACTTCCAGGTGCTCCGTGGTATTCTTGACCACCAGCCAGTTGTCCGGCTGTAATCCGTTCGACCTCATCAGCAGCTTCTGCTGAAGCGTTGGTTTCTTTCCGTTTTTCATGTCGTCCTCCTTTCTGACTTTCTGATACTAATATGTATTTTCGGTTCCGACTTAATAAAAAATGCAAGACTGTTCTCCCCTTCAGATTGGGGCTGGTTTCCACGAACGTGGCGAAGATTCCAGATGTTTTCTTGATGTGTTTGTGTTATAGTGTTTATTGGTAAATTTGTTTCCCTTGAAAGTATATTATCACCGTTTCTGAGAGATTGCAAGTACTTTTTCTCTCAATAGCGGAGATTTTTCAAGAGATTGGAGGTTATATGTTAGACATGTTAGGCATGAGAATAAAAGAACGTAGAAAACAAAAAGGGTTTACATTGAAACAAATTGAGCAACTAACCGGTATATCAAACGGCAATTTGAGTGAAATAGAAAGAGGAATCAAGACTCCTTCCCTTTCCTCGCTTGTTAAAATAGTGAATGTTCTTGAATGTTCCACGGATGATCTCATTTTTGGAGAAAACGAAAGTGGATTTATGGGAAGTAAAATCTCCGTTTCTGAGAGAGAGGCTACATTCCTGTCAGCGTTACGTGAACTGGATACAGATGACCAGGACGAGATCATGGATCTGATTGAAGTGAAAATCCGAAGGAAGAAACGCCTTGCAAAATCATCCGCTTCAGAGGTCACGGCAACAAGTGAAACCGCGTGATTTTTTTTGCCCTCTTAGGGTAAACTTGTTTCCCTTTTTTGCACCTTTGATTCAGTCCTGAAATACATCTATATAAACGCAGAAAAACCCTTGTTTTAAGCCAAAGGTGCAGGTTCCTTTTACAACGTACTTTTTGCACCTTTGTACTTGTGACGCTTTTGAGAATGTTTCTCTGCTCTCCCACGGTTTTTAGTTGATCCGTGACGCGACTCGTAACGCGAAGGAACGCCCATTTTACGCGGTTTTCTTGAACTATTTGCAGAAATAAAAATAACGCTATAACGCAGAGTTATAACGTCACAAGCGTTGCCCCGTAACGCGGGGCGTGTTAAAATGATCATGGTGATTGAATCACCTTCCTTTTATTCATTCCAATTCAAAAAAGAGCCAGGAACTCGCTGTTTATGCGGCTTTCCGGCTCTTTTTGTGGATAATGTGGATAACTTTCCTTTTTGTTCTGAAAAATGGGCTCTTTTCTCAAAAAACGTGTCAATCCTCGCCCCTCCTCTTTTCATTAACTCGCTGAATCCCTTGATTTTCCGGGGTTTCCCACCATTTCCCTGGTCCGTCCTCGTCGTCCCGTCGTTTCTGATACTATTGACAGTTATTCTGATAGAGTACAAAGTCACACAGTAAAAATAATTTTCTAACTGCATGACTCTTTTACTTGGCATAATATTTTATTATTTTCCCTCTCCCCAGATCTCTCCAAGAAGCTTTGCAATTGCTTTCATATCAATAGGCTTTACAATATATCCGTTCATGCCGCATTCAAATGCTTTTCGTCTGTCCTCATCAAAGGCATTTGCAGTCATGGCCACGATTGGAATATTGGCTTTTCGGTTATTTGGCAGTGTACGGATTTCTTTCGTCGCAGTATAACCATCCATTCTTGGCATCTGGATGTCCATCAGCACAAGGTCATATCTGTCCTCCGGAGCTTCATTGATGATATTGACCGTTTCAATTCCATCCTCCGCACTGTCGATCTGCATTCCGGTTTCCTCCAGAATTGCCAGTGCAAGTTCCCGGTTCAGCTCATTATCCTCTACCAGAAGAACCCTCTTGTCACTGTAATCATAGGAAATATCCAGGTCTTCCGGCTCCGTTTTCTCCATCTGGACAGGCCTTGTTAACACGCTTCTAAGTTCTGACATAACAATAGGCTTTGCCACAAAAGCAGTTGCTCCGGCTTCTCTTGCCTCTTTTTCAAAATCTGTCCAGTCGTATGCGGTCAGAACAATGATCGGAACATCCTCCCGGATCACCCGGCGGATCCTGCGGATGGTTTCAATTCCGTTCATATCCGGCATCAGATAATCCACAATATAAACCTTATACTCATCATTCAGCTCAGCTGCATCCTGCGCCCGAAGAACTGCTTCCCGGCCAGTTACCGTCCACTCAGGCTGCATCTCAATACTTCGGAGCATCTTGCAGACACTGCGGCAGGTATCCACATCATCATCCACCACAAGCGCTCTTGCACCCTTCAGTTCCCTGATAGGCTCATATTTGATCTGCTGCTTTGCAAGACGAAGGGTAAGGGTAACCGTAAACTTGGAACCTTTTCCCTCTTCGCTCTCCACTTCAATGGTACCGCCCATCATCTCCACAATGTTTTTGGTGATCGCCATCCCAAGGCCGGTTCCCTGAATCCCGCTTACGGTAGAAGACTGCTCTCTGGCAAAGGTGTCAAACACATGGCCCACGAATTCCGGTGACATTCCAATACCAGTGTCCTTGATCATAAATTCATAAGTGGTATATCCAATTGTCTGACATGGCTTTTCTACCAGATGGATGATAATATCGCCGCCAACAGGCGTGAACTTGATCGCATTTCCTACAATGTTGATCAGGATCTGATTCAAACGCAGCTTATCTGTTACCACATCTTCATTCTGCACATCCTGGGTGTCAATATAGAGATTCAGCTGCTTGGAATTAATCAGGCCCTGGATCATGGTACGCAGGTCGTGAAGCAGATCCGGCATATGTACCGGCTTCTCATCCAGCTTGACGCTGCCGCTTTCAATGCGGCTCATATCCAGAATATCATTGATCAGGCTCAGAAGATGGGTACTGGATGTGTTGATCTTTGCCAGATAATCCTGCACCCGTTCTGTATTGTCAATATGGGTCTGGGCAAGTGCTGTAAAACCGATGATCGCATTCATGGGAGTGCGGATATCATGGGACATGCTGTTCAGGAACATGGTCTTTGCCTTGTTTGCCTGCTGTGCTGCTGCCAGTGCAAGAGAAAGCTGATCCTGCTTTTCTCTTAGCTCCTCATCCTTTTCCAGCTCTGCTTCCAGCGCAGCTTCCACTTTTCTTTCTTCCTCTTTTAATTCCTCATTTTTCTGTTCCAGCTGTTTCTGGGTGAGCAGCAGATCCTGACGAAGCTCTATCTCCCCCACAAAAAATGCCACCAAAGCCGAAAACGTCTGGGCATAGGTCTGAAGGGACAGGCCAAAATTCATGTATTCATATGCAGTTGCTCCCGCCATCAGTGCAAAATAGGACCATCCAAGGAACTTCAAATTCTTACTAAATTTGTCATGATATTTCACCAGAAGCCAGAGTACCACGAACAAGGCTGCAATCGGTGCCACATGGGTAAGCTGATAATAAGTGCCCCTGCTGTAACCATTAGCGCTGTCAATGGAATAAAACCAGCCGAAATGTACATTCAAAGTCAATGCACCTATGGCAATCGCTTCCAGTGTCCAATAGACCTTTAATACGATTCCCGGCTTCTCATCCTCATTTCTGACCAGATTCCATATGAATATGGAAAAGAACACAGATACAAGGTCATTGGTAACAAACGTCACATAATTACTAACTCTTGTTACCGTTCCCCAAAAGAGACCTGGTACCCCGTCATATGCCCATGAAATCGCATCACTGACCAGTCTGGTAATACAGACGATCAGAAGGGATTTTTGTAACTTTTTTCTGCTTCAGTTCCCCCTTAAACAAATACATGATAACCCCAAATATCAGGGTAACCCATATTTCACTTGCTGCAAGCTGTACACTTTGCATTTCTCTTCCTCTCTTAAAAACCTACGCATTTCTTTTCCTGTAAAAATAGAGCTTCTTTATAATAATAAAATGAAATCCATAGTTCTATATATTATTTATTTTAACACTGCGTACTATAAACGCAGCGTATATATATTTGAATTTTATACCAAAATCATATTATTTTCAAGCAGTCCTCCCAAGTTTTCCCTTGTTATTTTTCCCATTATCAGATATACTCATTTCATATCAACCATAAAGGAGAAAAATAATGAGCAACTTAAATAAAACATGTCGTGTACACTACACTGGAACTTTTAATGATGGAACGAAATTTGATTCCTCTTATGACCGCGGGGAGCCACTGGAATTTGTGTGTGGTGCGGGCATGATGATCAAGGGATTTGATGAAGCTGTTAAGGATATGGAAGTGGGACAGATCGTGGATGTACATCTTATGCCAAAGGAAGCATATGGCATGTCCGATCCACAGAAGATCTTCACCATCCAGCTTACACAGCTCCCGGGAGCTGAGGAATTAGAAGAAGGCCAGCAGGTCTATCTCGCCAATTCCATGGGTCAGCCTTTCCCTGTAAAGGTAGTAAGCCGTGACGAAACCACCATCACCTTCGATGCCAACCATGAGATGGCTGGGAAAGAACTGAATTTTAAAATTGAGCTGATTGAAGTAACTGAATAATGCCATGTAAAAAGATCGTACAGAACAATCGCGACTGTACGATCTTTTCTTAATTTTCGTTTCTTCATACAAACACGCTCCGAAGGGTATCCATCAGTTTCTTCTCATCCAGTAGTTTCGCCAGGTGTCTGTTCATGCCAGAAGTACGGCTGTTGATAATATCCTCCGTAAAAGCATTGGCGCTCATAGCCACAATGGGAATCGTGGCTGCATCTGGGTGCTTCAGGGAACGTATTTTCCGGGTGGCATCCCAGCCGTTTAGCCTTGGCATCATAATATCCATAAGGATCATGTTATAATACCCAGGTGCAGATGCGGCAAATTTTTCAACACCTTCCACGCCATCCCTTGCACACTCTGCAAGGATACCATTTTCTTCCAGCATGAATTTGGCAATTTCCATATTCAACTCATTATCCTCTACGATCAGAGCCCGCATTCCCGTAAGCGTTACCTCATCCCTGCTCTTTAGCTTTTCCGTTCTTTTCTCTTCTCCTATTTTAAATGGAACCATCACCGTCACAGTTGTTCCCTGATTCTTCTGGCTTTCGATCTCAATGTTCCCGCCCAGTCTTTCTGCAAGCCTCTTCGCAATGGCAAGTCCCAGCCCGGTTCCCTGATACGTGGACCTGCTGGTCTCATTTTCCTGGGAAAATACATCGAAAGCATGTTCCAGAAAGCTCTCACTCATGCCGATCCCATTATCCGCACAGTAAAATTTATATTCCGCATGCGTATCATCTATGGCATTCTCCCTGCACCAGACACGTACACATCCACCTGGATTGGTGAATTTAACTGCATTATCTGCTATGGCATTTAAAAGCCGCTCCAGGTAAAGAGGATTTCCCGTCAGATAAACATGCCGGATATCTGACTTCTCCCAGTCCACAACATATTCAATATTCTTTTCCGCTGCCTGTGTCAGCTTTCCGGCATTTGCCCGGCTCAGCAATTCCGTCAGATTAAAAGCCATCTCCTGCTTCACCAGGTCCCCGGATTCCAGTTTATACATATCCAGAATATCATTTACAAGGGAAACAAGGTATTTCGAAGACTCCATGATCTTGTCCCTGCAATTCTTCTGGATCTCCGGATCATTTGGATAACAGTTGGCCAGATTCACCATCCCGATGATTCCATTCATAGGGGTTCGGATATCATGACTCATATTGGATAAAAATCTGGTTTTTAAAGCAGCGTCTTTCCTTGCCTCTGCAACCTGATACAAAAGCTCCTGCTCCTTTTTCTTGGCAGCACTGATACTGCGGATGGCACAAAGTACATGGGTCAGACGACCATTTTCATCCCGCTTCTTTTCAATAAAACGAAGCTTATGCCAGTTTCCATCCTTCATCCGGTATTCCATGACAATGGTCTGTTCATTTTTCATTCGCTCCGGCAGTGTAGAAAGATCTGTAAACTTGAAAAAAGCCTCCTGATATTCCTCCGCGATCTGCTTCTCACAAACCTTCTTATTTCCCTCCGACATCACACCAGAATTTGCGAACTTCAGCTTCTCTTTATCCCTGTTTGTAATTTCTTCGAACCAGTCTTCTTCAATATCAATCCGGGAAATATACTGATAGGTTTTGGCAATGGCAGAGATGATCTCATTCTGCAGCCTGGTTTCCTCCAGGGCCTTTCTCAGTTTCTCCTGAATGGCTCTTTCTTTATAAAGAATGCTGTCTATATTCCGATAGCCCAGAAGAATGACAAAACGGTCCTCTGTAACCACTTCCTTTACAGCATACGCCTCATAATAACTGTCCTTCCCCTCTTTGGAAGCACTGTGGTAATGATAAGTGATCTTATCTGCCTTACCCAACTGTTTTTTCATATTTTTACATAAGTGCCAGTCCAGGAATTCATTTTTGTCTTCCTCCAGGATAAAGGAATCTGCATACTGCCCTGTATATTCATCAAAGCTCTTAAGATCAGAACTTTTTTCTGCAATATATCTGGCATTTGTATTGGAAGCAAGACGCAAAATATCGTATTCGCCGGAATTAAGTTCGATCCGGTAAAGAGAAACATATTCTGGCAGCAATTTCTTCAAAACATGGCTTTCTTTTGACCTTGAATGGTTTTCTTCAAAAGTTAACTGCGCTTTATCTGAAGACATCATATTTTCTCCTCCATTTATTTCCCCGTTATTTTACCATAGAAGAAATAAGAATACCAGAAAAAAGCGCACAATACTTTACAATTTCTATACGTCTCAAATCTCTTTTTGATCGTCCGCCATCTCCGGATAAATCCCCACTAAAGAAATAAGCGGCAGCACTCTGAAATCCCGGAATGCAATTTTAATTTTCCTGATCTTTTCTGAAAAAACAGGAACAATCTTTTTATAGCCGATCACCGTTCCTGTATATACGGTCTCCCAGTCACCATCACCTTTTACAGACACCTCAAAAGCTTCCACTCTCTGGCTGTGCTGTATGGCCTCTTTTAATACCAGATATCCCACCTTTTCCGGCTTTTCCAATGTAAAAACAAGCTCCACCGGCATTCTGGATGTTTCTGGCTGATACCAGCAGTCTAAGCTGTCCACAGTCAGATTCCTAACTGGATGGTCCGCAGCTTCACTTGAAGCAAGGATAACCGTATTTTCGCTTAAGTTGTGGGAAAATGCTCTTTTCTGCCATTGTCCAAATTCTGCCAGGCGCTCCACATCCTTTTCGCAGAGCAGACCATTTGGCATAGGTGGGATATTTAAAAGAAAAGTTCCGTTTCCTCCCACAGATCCAACATAAATGTGGATCAATTCTTCCAGGCTTTTCACCTGGTCATCTTCGGCAGAGTGGTAGAACCAGCCTGGTCTGATAGAGGTATTGACTTCTGCCGGATACCAGATCAGATCTGTCTCCCCCTCAAGAGCCTTCCGGCTTCCCAGATCCTCCATATCACTGGTGATCTTCCTCTGGCGAAACTCCGCATCATCAGACTGCTGGCTTTTCTCCTGCACACTTCTGGAAGCATGAATCATATGGCAGATACCATCCAGCATCTCATCTGGCAGCAAAAGGACCAGGAAAAGAAAAAAAAGGGAATTGGAGCTGCAGATGCTGCAATACCAGCTGAACCCCCATTTTCTTTTTAATACCCTGAACAGTCTGCGCTTTGTGGCAGCCATGCATAAGGATCAGATCGTAAGCGATGGAATCCAGGCGCTTAGCAGTCTTTTACAGAACACCCTTACCAATAAGAACGAATACATTACCATCAAAGAAGAGCTGGAAAACCTGGAGAATTATTTTTTCATTTTAAGGATCCGGTACGCAGGAAGCTTCGAATATTCCTTCCATGTGGAGGATGACGAGCTTCTCTCCTGCCTGGTTCCCAAGCTGATCCTCCAGCCTCTGGCAGAGAATTCGGTGATGCATGGTTCTTCTGATGACGGTTCTGTGATGGAGATCCTGATCACAGTGTGGGAAGAAGATGGGCATATCGTAATGGAGCTTAAGGATGATGGAAAAGGATTTGAAGTTACACCGGAAGCCCTGGAGCCTCACAAAGAACGTAAAAAGATCGGCGTTTCAAACGTAAATGACCGGATCCAGCTGAATTTCGGCAAGGAATACGGTCTGCAGATCAACAGCCATCCAGGAGAGGGAACGACCTGCACACTGACTTTGCCAATGCTCTTTGCAGAAACCCTGACAGAAAGGACAACAAATGTATAGCATATTTATCATAGACGACGAACCCATTGTAAAAATTGCCCTACGCTCCATTCTTCCCTGGGAAGGACACGCTTCTGGCCTGCCTCAATAAAACTACTGAGAAATTACAGAAAAAAGCAGGCGAAAAAAGTGCGCTCCCGGAAGAAACGGTTTTCGAAAACCGGAACCGGCTTCTGCTTTCCTTTTTCCAGGGGGACAGCTCTCTTGCTGCATTTCGCCAGGAACATCCGGGAACGGATCTTGGCTTTATGGAAATCTTCTGCGGGATATGATCCTGGATGCCGTACAGGGTGCCTTACAGCCTTACATTCTTGTGCTGAACGATTACAGCGCGCTGGTAGTATTTTCCCAGAAGGAGCTGACGGTAAGCCAGATCAAAGTAGAACAGCAGGTAAAGAAATTGTACAACCGCTTTACCATGTACCAGTCCTTTGCACCGGATATGCCTTACCAGGAGGACCTTGGAAATTACGAAGAAGCAAGAGACATCTATCTGAGCTTTCACCAGAATGAAGGGCATTACAAAAATGACGTGGCAAAAACCATTTCCTACATAGAGGAAAACTATATGCACCGCCTAACACTGGCTTCTATTTCCGCAAATGTGAATCTTAGTTCCAGTTACCTGTGCCGGGTTTTCAAGTCCGAGGTGGGGACCAGCATTACCAGCTACCTGAATAATCTGCGGATCCGGAAGGCCGCCACACTGATCAAGGAAAAGGATCTTTCCCTGAAAGAAATTTCAGTTCTGGTCGGAATTGATGACCAGCTTTATTTCAGCCGGTTGTTTAAGAAGTGTATGGGGATTTCTCCGTCGGAATATGGGAAACGGTTTCATCAATGAAATGGGCGAAAAATGTCAACGCTTTATGAAAAAAGAAACAGCAAGTTTTTCAGCTTATAGCAACAGGGATGAGACAGCAGATCACACGGTCTCATCCCTGTATTTATTACCATTCACAACAACAAACCCTGGCTTTATGGGTTAATCACTTCATTCAGATCTGATACCACTTGATCTCATTTGCTTCCATATGTAATGCAAAGCTGCTGCCATCACCCTTGTATACCACCGTATCCTGTGGCTCATAGGTATTATTGACTACGCAGTATTTGCCGTTTTTCACATAAGCATGAACTTCTACATTGTAATTTGTAGAATACCAGCGGTTCAGTTCCTCCTCCGCAGATGCAGACCAGAGAACTGCGCGGTAGAGCACACGGCTGTTCTTGAAGCTGTATGGAAGTCCGCTGATATACACACCACGGCCTTTTCCAAAGGTCTTCACCGCCATCTGTACTTCCTGGTCCTTCTGGATCAGGATCTTGGTTTCTGGAAGGGCGAAAATATTCTTCTTGCCTTCCCCAAAGTCCACATCTCCTTCTGTATCCGCCAGAATAAAATGATCCTTATGCTCTTCCCAGTTGTATTTATCTGTATTTAAGTTAAAGCCTCTCTCTTCTTCCACACCCAGTACATCATCCAGCTGGAAGAATTTGCCCTGCCACTGATGGGCTGCCGGCTCGCCAACTCCGATGAAACCGCCGCCGTTATAGACGAATTCTTTCACAGCAGTGATAATGGTCTCATTTACCCAGTACTCGCCGCCGCTCTGTGCAGTATCCGCATCTCCAACATTGATCACGACGTCAAATTTCTTCAGCAGCTCTGGATCTGCCAGAATATCATCAAAGCTGATAAAGGAGACATCAAAAGGAGCTCCGCTTAACGCCTCGATAATTCCAAAATAGGAATAATTCTGTTTATAATAGATTGCGTGATGTACCATATGGTTGCCCCAGGAACGCATGCGGCCCCAGCAGTTTAATACGGCAACGCGCTTCACACAGTATGGAGTCACACCCTGGATATTGTCATAGAGAGTACGGAATTCCTGGCAGACCTCTTTGATATACTGGACAAAATCCGGGAACTGAAGAGCCAGCTTCAGATATCCGCCATAACCGATCCTCTGGATGGGGCTTCTAAGGATGGCACGTCTTGCAGTCACCCAGTTTACCTTCGCCTCTTTCACCGGGTCGCCGCCCTCGTGGAAGGTATCCGGGAAAAAGTATGGGAGAAAACGGCCCTCTGTGTATTTTACATTCTTAATATCACTGAACAGACGCAGGGTTGCACCATTGCCAACACTTCCGACCACTGCATCCAGTCCAATAGAAGCAAACTCATCCATAAAGGGCTCCATGCCAATCCAGTGATCGCCCATAAACATCATGGCTTCTTTGCCATATTCATGGACAATGTCAACCATCTCCCTGGCAAGTGCGGCAACCTCACGGCGCTGGAATGCCTGGAAGTCCTTGAATTCCCTGGATGGAATGCGGTAGGTATTGTTCATGTATCCCTGGTCGATAATATACTCCGGGCGGAATGGATAGCCCACCTCTTTTTCAAACTGCTCCAGCACATAGGGGCTGACAGAAGCGGAATAGCCAAACCAGTCTACATATTTCTCCCTTGCCAGCTCATCAAAGATCAGGGTAAACTGATGGAAAAAGGTGGTAAAACGTACTACATCTACATACTGGTGAGTGTCAAGGAATCTGCGAAGGCGCTCCAGGGAATGGGCTCTTGTCTTTGGCTGACGCACATCAAAGGTGATCTGTGGCTCCACATCTTTCCAGTCGTTTACCACTGCATTGTACATATGTACCGGATCCCACATGATATATGCCAGAAAGCTGACCGTATACTCATGGAAAAGCTTCGCTGGTGTAATTACCACATTTCCGCTTTCTTCCTCATAATGCCACTGGCTTACCGGAACTACTTCTCCTGTAGTACGGTCGATTACTTCCCACCACCTGGTAATATCATCCCGGGTGTTCACCTTCAGCATATCCGGATACAGGTGATCCATCAGGTGGATCTCCAGTTTGTCTGATGTTGCGGTGTGGAAAGAACTCATAATGTACATCTGCTGGATCTCATCCGGATTGGCCTTCGCCCATGCATTGTCCTTTCTGGTGGTATAATAGGTGGCATAGATCTTCGCGCCGGTATCCTTTAATTCCTGGGGAAATTCAGTTCCATCACAATCGCGGATGGCATCTGCCCCCCACTCGTCCATAATATCTAATGTTTCCTTTACCACATCCAGGTTCGTAGGAATGGTAACTCTGCCTTTTTTCTGCTCCATTTTGCAACCTCGCTTTATCTTTTTGATTTGTGATCTTTGTCTTTTGGTTTTTCCTGATTCTTCTTACGGATAGTATAAGAATACGTTTTTGGAGTCTGTTTTTCAACAGGGTTGTTGCTATGGTTTTTAGAAATCTTGCGGTATTTTCTTTTTTATGATATCTTTAGTATGTAAGTTCTTTAAATAATTCACAACAATTTACTTTGAAACACAAGGAGGAACTATGAGCACTCGTTCTTTTTCTTTTTCCAATGAAAATCCACTCTCCACAGAAGCAGTTCTGGTCAATGCCTCTTCCTCCAGATACGAAGAGGACTGGCCCAGCATTCCACACACTCATGCTTTTACAGAGCTTTTTTATGTTTCCAGAGGAAGCGGCGAATTTCTCATTGAAGATCAACGGTTTTCCATTGAAAAAGATGATCTGATCATTGTAAATCCTCACATTCAGCACACGGAAACCTCCCAAAGCTCCATGCCTCTTACTTATTATACGGTCGGGGTGGACGGGATCAGCTTTTCCTTCCGTGACCAGAGGGAATTTCAGATCTTTAACTGTCGGAAAATAGGTACTGATCTGTTGTTTTATTTCCACTCTCTTTTTCAGGAATTAGATGAAAAAAAAGAGGGCTATGAAGAGATTTGCAGGCATACCCTGTCCATCCTCATCGCCCAGCTCCGGCGGATCACAGATTCCGGCTTTCAGCTGGTGCCGTCCTTTCATCCCAGCAAAGAGTGCGCTCTGATCAAGCGCTATCTGGATTACAATTACGGGGAAGATATCAATCTGGATCAGCTGGCCGCCTTAAGCCATCTGAACAAATATTATTTAAGTCATGAATTTACACGATATTACGGGATTTCTCCTATTAACTATCTGAACCGCCGCAGGATTGAAGTCTGCAAGAATCTTCTGGAAAATACAGACCACGATATTTCCGATATCGCCCATCTGGCAGGATTCTCTTCCCAGAGCTATCTGGCACAGAGTTTTCGGAAATATTGCGGTATGACAGCCATGGAGTACCGACGCAGTAAGCATCAATAAACACTCTGCGAGAAATGTTAGCTTCTTTTTTATTCTTTACAACTTGTTTTTGGAAAATGGAAGCACTTTTCCGGTCTTAATGTAATACTCAATGCTTCCTTTCAATTCCAGCTGAAGGTCTGTAATAATAAAATGCTCCTTCCTCTCATTCCCAGCTCCCGCTTTGAACGGAATAACAGGCTGGGTAAGCTGTTTTTTAATAAACATATCCAGATTCGAATATCCCAGGTAACCAATCTTACCATTTCTCGTCAGCCAGAAATAGAGATATTATCCCTGGGCGTTTGGTCCGAATACCATGGCCTTTGCCCTCATGGTACGGAATTTGCCAAGCCAGGCAGAGCCAAGAGGGGTTTCCACATTTTTGTAGGCTTCATAAATATCCTCGATCTTTTTTGGCTGGCCCATGCCGATCATCATCACCATATCTGAGGATCCGGCGTTGTAACTCTCCGGGGTAGCAGCCATCCAGAACGAAACGCCTACAATGATCAGGATCGTGGCAACCGTGATCAGGATCATGGATTCATAGCCTTTCAGCAGCACCAATCCTCCAAGCAGTGCTACAATTACTCCCACAATGCGAAATGTCCATTTTCTCACATCCATGTTCTTTCCCTCCTTGCGGCTTTTGCCGTCTCTGAATTTTTATTACTGTCCACGACAAACGGCAACAAATTTTTCTCTATTTTACCATATTTCCTGCTATATTGGTGATTTTTCCTGCAAAAATATAACAAAATATGTGCAACGCTGCAAATTCTTAATTTCCAAGAACCGCTGATATCTGGATCTCTTTTTCCGTCTCACTAAGATCAAAGCTGCCGCCATCTTCCACTGTCATATGTACTTCATACAAAGTGTCCCCAGAGAGCGCATCCGGCATCTCACCGCTCTCCGTCTGAATATGCCACAGCTTGGCCGGAACTTCTGTCAGTTTTCCATTCGTGCCATATGCATAAAGCTTAAATGCCGCCGTCTCTCCAGAAAGCCCCTTCATGCGAAGTGCCACTGTAGTATTGGGATGGACATTTTCAACAGTTACCGTATTTAACCATCCTGCCACCTTTCCCTGGCCGCCCTCTGCCTCGAAGGTTTCCTGGCTAAGTACATTTCGCCACGCCTGATCCAGATCCACTTTCCGATAAGGCATTTCCGGCAGGTAAACAAATCTGTCCTGCAGCCTCAGAAGCTCCAGATAGCCAGTCGGACAATAAAGGGCATTTCCGCTGTTTCCCGCATACATGCCAATAGCCATATTGTTATATCCCGGCTTATTGGCCACGTCCATGGCAAATGCAGTCTCGCCGGTTTCAAAATCCAGCATGATATACTGCCACATTCCAGTTTCCAGATTCTGCACATAACCATAAATGTATCCGGTGGCTGTGGAAAGCTTCAGCATAGAAGTATCCGACAGGTCACTTCTGCACCAGATGCTCTTCATCTCGTAGCCGTTATCCGTTTTAATGGTGTCTACACGTTCCACGCCTGGTGTAATCATCTTGTTGCCCTGTCTCAGCCAGTTTTCATCGTAAATATTGGCGTAGCTCTGGATAGAAGAATCGCTGTCTGCATTTCCAAGGTTGGCACTTCCTGCACCAAACCAGTTGCATACAATAGTGCTTACCGTTCCCTCTCCATTGTCGTAGACGATTGCAGAGTTCTCAACAGAAACCTGGGTATCCTCTGAAAGCGCCTCCATTACCGGTGCACTTGCAACCACTTCGCCAGTTTTCATATCTACTGCAAGAAGGTTGACCGGGCTCTGGTTGTCTGTAAACATCACCAGATCCGGAGTCAGGGACGGGGAACAGCCGCTGCCTCATGCAAGACCGCCGCCTGTGGTGACATCGCCTTCCTCACTTTCCTTGGCGCCAACACTCTCATAAGGTGTTTCCCACACTTTTTTCACTCCATTGTCTGCCTGAAGCAGATAACAGTTCAGGTTGGTCAGGATCACAGCTCCGTCCTTTGACGCTGCAATGCCGTTTTCTGCTCCTTCCCCTGGAGTCAGTTCATATACAAATACAGAGTCCGAAAGGGTTACTTCCTTCCCATTCAGGATTCCCTCGATCGCTTCCCGGGAAATATAGCCCATTGCGCCCTGCTGCTGACGGTCCGGATAGATACGGAAGCCGCCGGTTGCAAACCAGAGATTTCCCTCATAATCGAAGACTACAGACAAAAGATTCTGGTCCAGTGTTTTTCCAAGCGCCTCCTCTGCCGCTGCCTTCACATCAATATCCAGTACTTTTTCGAAATGCGGAAGTACGTTTCCTGCCTCATCGACTGTCTTTAGCATAAGCACATGATTGTTGCTAGTAGGGCAGACCAGGCGGTTGCTCTCGTCCACAAAGGAGTAGGAACTCTGGATCATATAGCCGCCTCCGTCCTGCTCTTTCGGTGAAAAATAGCCTTCCGTCTGTGTTTCCTCTGCATTAATATCACGAATGGCAAGCCCTCCTAAAAAGGGAACCACCGCATGTCCATAGGTATCAAAAAAGATAGCGGGGGATGCATTTGCATTTGTTTTTTCATAAGAGACATTGATCTCGGAATAAATTCCCACTGGCAAAACTTCATCTGTGGAGTCTGTGTTGTAACAGTCGTGATGGATGTTGGAATCGCTCTTTGCCATATATGGATTCTCATCCACGGATTTTGCCGCAAGGGGCTTTATGGGAATCTCCGTGGTTCCGGCTGCCTGCTCAGTCCCTTTGGTATCTGCAGACGCGCTTTCCTCTGTTTGAACTGCTTCCCCATAAACCATATTTACACTGCTCCCAGTTGTTGCTGTAACCATACATGCCAGCATGGCAAGAATAAACGCTCTCTTCTTCATTTTGTTTTCCTCCTGAGTGTTTGTATGATATCCATAAAAAATGCCAGGCAGAATCATCCCTTATTTTGTTACTGCTGACCCTGCTCAAATAATTTTGCCGCGCTCCATCCACGCCCGAAGACCTTCCTGGATTTTTTCCTCTTCTACAGGTTCCAGGAAAAAGTATTCTACGCGGAGTCTGAATGCGTGAAGTGAAAAATCAAGATCACTGCACCAGATGATCCCGCACCCTGGATGCAGGGAGCGCAGATGTTCCGCGGCATTTAGTCCGGATACGCCGGGCAGCACAAGAAAGACCAGATCTGGTACCGTATCCTGTATTTTCCGGAAAAATAACTCCACATCCTTGTATATTTCAACCAAAGGAAATATGCCTGCGCTGGTGCAGTAATCCTTCATACACTCTGCATAGCTTTTTCCGTCATGTTCCTTGTCCGTTAATACAGCGATACCGTACACAGAAGTCCCTCCCATTGGTTCTAGATTTCTTACTGCTTTGTTGAGCATATTATAAAAAAGCGGGGAAATATTTCAATCCTTTTGTCACGAAGTGTCGCAAAATAGCACGAATGGTAAAGTTCTGACGTGGCTTGCATGGTACTTTTGTGGTATACTATTTCCAGAAAAAGCAATTCCTGACAGATGCTGCCAGATATAAACAAGTCTGGCTCGCTGTTTACGTAAATTACATAGCAGAGGAAAATGGTTATGAGAATCGCAATTGTTGACGATATTGCCAAAGAACGAAAGCTGCTGGCAGACCGGTTACAGCAGCAGCTTTCCAGACGCGGGGTCCACGAAGATTTATCTGAATTTGAAAATGGTGAGACCTTCCTTGCAGCCGCCAGGGAACGTCCCTTTACCGTGGTATTTCTGGACATTTATATGGACGGGGCAAATGGAATTGAGACGGCCAGGGAGCTGCGTAAATTTGATTCCGACGCACTGCTTATTTTTACTACTACTTCCACGGATCACGCCCTGGAGGGCTTCCAGGTCCGGGCTATGCACTACCTGGTAAAACCTTACCACGAAAAAGAGATTTCCGCCCTAATAGACGAGATTCTTTCCCGGATCCCGGACTCAGGAAAATACATCGATGTAAAAGTAAACGGAAGCAATGTGCAGATTCCTTTCCGGAACATCATCTATGCGGAACATTTTTCCCATATGATCCACATTCACACCACAGGAGGAAAGGAGCTGGTCACCCGCCAGTCTTTTGAGGCGTTTACCACTTCCCTGAAAATGGATTCCCGGTTCTATTCCTGCTCAAGAGGAGTTGTGATCAACCTGCAGCACGCTGTGGATTTCGACGGAACTATGTTTGTTCTGGACCAGGGAACCCAGATTTCCGTCAGCAGAAAACTGGTCAAAAACGCAAGACAGACATTTATGGATTTTCTATTTCAAAGGGGACACCTGTCATGAATACAATG
Source organism: Blautia sp. Sow4_E7 (assembly GCF_052116245.1). NCBI lineage: Bacteria > Bacillati > Bacillota > Clostridia > Lachnospirales > Lachnospiraceae > Blautia > Blautia sp. Sow4_E7. The sequence goes on along the minus strand of NZ_JBQKLL010000031.1, from coordinate 14,818 downwards.
TTACGACCGATTCTGGAGCTTACGGTAATGATTTCCGGCATATTGCTTGCCTATCTGCCGGTACAGACCTATCTGAAACAGGAACCCTGGAAGCTGGCGGCATGGCTGGCTCCGCTCCTTACGGGGACCTGCATTTTGGAGGGTGCACTTTGTTATTTTCTAAACATTTCCACCGGCCTGGTCCTTTTTCTCACCCTGCCGGTCCTTATGGTGATCTACCACAAAACCTTACGGATCTCCATCTGGAAATCCGCCAGCATCTTCCTGGCCGTATGTGCAGTCTTTGCCTGTGTAAACAGCCTTTCCAGGGCAGTCAATGCCATTGTGGCTGCCCAGCTGGGACTCCCGGAAACGGAGCTCTGGTTTCACACCAGTGCGGGGATCTTTTACAACGGAATCTGCCTGCTGTTTGTGATCGCAGCCTGGTATCCGGCTTCCCATGCAGCCCGTACTATGATCGAGGACGAAAACTTCGCCCAGACCTGGTACATTTTCTGGATTCTGCCGCTGATCTTTATCGGGCTGAACCTGTTTATGATTCCCAGATATAAGGGGACTCTGTACACAGGACGTATTTTACAGGGTTACATTGTGATCAGCCTGGTGCTCCTTGTGATCCTTGTGCTTTTTTACGCCATGTTTCTTCTCATGGCAAACAGCCTGAACAAAAACGCAAGGCTGCAGCAGGAAAACCACCTCCTTTCCCTTCAGCAGACACGGTATGAGAATCTTTGTACAGCCATTGAAGCAGCAAGGCAGGCCAGACATGACATCCGGCACCATTTTTTGCAGCTTTCCTCACTGGCGGAAAAGGGAGATCTGGAAAAAATAAAGGAATACCTTTCCATAGCCAGCAGCAAAATACCAGACCAGAACCTGCATTTCTGTGAAAATCAGGCAGCCGACAGCGTGATCAGTCATTACGCTGCCCTTGCCAGAAGGACCGAAATTCCTTTCCACGTAAAAGCAGATCTGCCTGCCCGTGTTCCGGTTGATGAGATCGACATGTGCCTGGTACTTTCCAATCTTCTGGAAAATGCCATTGAAGCAAGCCTGAAGACAGCTCCTTCCAGGCGAAAGATCAATGCAGAGATCTATCTTCACCATGAACGCCTTCTTCTGATCCAGGTGGAGAATACCTTCGACGGTAAAATCCAGAAGAAGAATCACATTTTTCAGTCCTCCAAACGTGCGGGGAACGGCGTAGGCATTCAGTCCATCCGGCATATTGCAGAAAAAAATGGCGGAGACTGTAATTTCACATATGAAAATGGAATTTTCACGGCGAAGATCATGCTGCGTGTTTCCCCCAAACCTTCAGCTGCTTCATCGCCCAGGTAAGCTAACCAAAACGCCACGGCTGCTTTCTCATTCTGGAAAACAACCTAAAGCCCAGCGGCTGCTTCCAATAATTCAAATAGAATCTGCCAGAGGGCCACACTGATGTAACCTATAACTGTTGAATACGAAAAAAATCTCTCCTGGAAACCCTGTTTACAAGTTTCCAAGGAGAGATTTTTTCATTTATGCTCATTTTTATCTTTTTTTATTCGCCCAGTTTCTTGATCTCCATATCTTTTGGTAGCACAAAGCTTAAAATAATGGAAACCACGAACACAACGGCTACCACATTCTCAGCAAATACAGACTGCACCAGAGACGGGAAGATTGCCCAGATCCCGCTCTCGCTTGCAGTGGTAAATCCGATTCCAACTGCCAGGGACAGGGACACAATGGTAATGTTTCTCTGGGAGAATCCGCACTCTGCGATCATCTGCACACCGGAAGTAAGGATTGTTCCAAACATCATAATGGTACAGCCTCCAAGAACAGATTCCGGAAGGGATGCGAAAAAGTTGCCCACTGGCGGCAGCAGTCCTGCAATGATCATGCAGACAGCGCCAGTCATAATGGTAAAGCGGTTTACAACTTTTGTCATCGCCACCAGACCAACGTTCTGGGAAAAAGAGGTCACTGGCGGACAGCCAAACAAACCGGAAATAGCGGAAGCATATCCATCACAGGCTAAGGAGCCGGAAATCTCGCTGCCCTTGATCTCCCGGTTCAGGCCGGAGGACACCAGCGCTGTGGTATCACCAATGGTCTCAGCAGCGGAAACCAGAAAGATGATACAGGTTGAAAGAATAGCTCCTGCATGGAACTCCGGCTTCACAGGAAGCAGATGCGGCAGAGAAAAAGCGCCGCCGGACATGATCATGCTCAGGTCTACCTTTCCCATAAAAATAGCGATCACATAGCCAACGATCAGACCTGCCAGTACAGAAAGCTGTTTCAGATAGCCTTTCATCAGGATGTTCCAGCCAAGACACACTGCCAGCGTGATGGTTCCAAGAAGAAGATTCTGTGCAGAACCAAAATCTTCATTATATCCGCCGCCAAAGGATCTGGCACCTACTGTAAACAAGGAAAAACCAATGGCGGTTACAACGGAAGCAGCTACAACCGGTGTGATGATCTTACGCCAATATTTTGCCAGAAGGCCTAAGGTACCCTCCATAACACCACCGATCAGAACTGCTCCTACTACAGCTGAATAGCCATAATTTGCAGAAACCGTACAAAGAACTGTGACGAACGTAAAGCTGACACCCATTACCACCGGCAATCTGGAACCGATCTTCCAGATGGGGTAAAGCTGGATCAGGGTTGCAATTCCGGCTACGAACATGGCATTCTGAAGAAGAATGGCAATCTGTGCCTGGCTCATAGACGGCTGGGCAGACGCCGCGATCAGTGTGATTGGCGTTAAGTTGGACACGAACATGGCAAGAATATGCTGAAGACCAAATGGAATCGCTTTGGTAACCGGCACTCTGCCATCCAGCTGGTAAATATTGTTGATATCACCTTGCATTTTTTGTTCCCCCTTTTCTTTTGTTTTTGTAAATTCATCATAACATATCTCTCTTCTATCTACCACACAATTTTTTTGTTTATCTTAAATTTTTTAAATTTTCTATAAAAAAATAAAAGTTCCTGGTCAGTATTTCAAAACACTGTCAGGAACTTTCTTTCAACCTTTTATTTAATATACCACAATTGCCATAATTACATAAACCAGTATGGATACCAGGCAATACAGGGAATTGGTGGTGGAAACGTAAGCGCTTCCATCCTCGCTCTTTAGGAAGGTCTGCATACTGAAGGTAGCTGGCGAGGACATGTAGCTGATGATCGCCAGGTTCAAAAGCAGGTGGTCTCCCACTATGTAATGGACTGCAAGCAGCACTCCTGCGATCATGGCAGCCTGCAGAAGGATACGGAGCACAATGGTCTTGATACAAGGTCCAAACAGCTTTCTCTCAAACTCAATACTGAATCCTACCACCAGAAGGATAATAGAAGTTATGGAGGTGGTCAGAATGTTTTCTACACTTGTATAAGAACCAGCGAAAGGCCCAGCCAGGATTTTCTGCACCACACCGGTAAGTCCGGCTATGATTCCAAGCACACTTGCAATAAAGGCAGGTGTATGCAGGGCACTGATAAACAGCTTCTTACCATCGATCTTATCCCCATTCTCCACCTGGCCCAGCATTCCCATGTAAACGCTGAAGCCAAAGAGAAGACCTGCAATATCCAGCACTGCGATCTGGGAAAGATTCTCTGCTCCGCAAAGGCTGGTATAAAGGGGATATGCCATAGAGCCGCCCTCGTATACACTGACCATGAAGGGCAGATATTTCCGATAGCGCTCTGTCATAAGTGGACGGAGCAAAAATCCAATGCCAAAGGAAATCACCAGCATAACAAACATGATCCCTACCAGAATTCCGGTTTCTTTATTATACTCGGCAGTGGCAAGGGCATGGAAGATTGCCACAGGAAGCATGATCTGGGTTACCAGCACCTTCATGTTGTTAATTCCATGCTGATCCAGCAGCTTCAGCCTTCTGCATGCCATTCCCAGAAGGATCATCACCAATACAGGCAGAATAATTTCCAATACTTTCATTTTTTACACACTTTCTATAATAGAATGGTAACGGTTCAGCAGCTTCACCGTTACACCCTTCGCGGCATACTCTCTTCTGAATCGTTACATAAAAGCTTCTTATTAAATGTATTTTCTATACTTTTTCTTATTTATCAAAGTCTGTCTCAAATACACCCTCCGGTGTCCGCATAGTGAGCACACCAAGATTAAAGTCATCCTCCATCACAGTAATATGATATTCGAAGATCACATCATCCTCAAACTTGGAAAGCAGAATATAGCTTCCGTTCTCTTTTCCCTCAATCTGGTCGCAGATATCGTCGTACACATCTGCGCCGGAAATTTCACGGGGATAGCCGGACTCTTTGATTTTTTTCTCAATTGCAGCGTATAATTCTTCCATTTTATGATCTGCAGCAGTTTCGGCACCAGTATGGCACTTCCCTTTGCTGCACGCTCCCTTCTTTTATTATCTTTTGAAAACTTTACTTTCTAAATCTGAATGCTCATAAAGTTACCCATTTAAATCACATTGTATAATATTGTTCTATAGAATGTCAAACCACATTTTAGCCAAATAATTGTCCAAATTTGTCCTCATTTGCAAATCCCGGACTCCTGCTTTTCTTATGCTATTTTTATAACTTATCTGAAATATTTTCAAAAAACAACACTATTTCTTGTGGTTTTTGTAGTCTTTCGTTTTTTTCTTTGTGCATTTCGTTAGGTTTTCTATTGTTTTTAACTACATTTCTTGTTTTTATGACTAATTATTGTTGACATTCTGTTGTTTTTATTGTATGCTATTTTTTACAGAGAGGCACTCCATTTGGTACAAGGATGTATCTATGGAATGCCTCAATCCGTATCTAAAGGGAGGTAATACTTATGAAAATGAAACAGGTTTTAGCAACAGGCGCAGCTTTATCAATGGCTCTTTCCATGACCCCGGTCACCGCATCAGCCGCTGACAAAGTGGACGTAAACGTCATTGCTGCACAGTATGGCCAGCAGACCGCTGACTGGTGGGCTAACTTCGTAACAGAGTTTAACGAAGCAAACCCGGACATTAACCTGAACGTAGAAGTGGTTTCCTGGAACGACATCTACACCGTAGTAAACACCCGTATCGCTAACGGCGAGGCACCAGATGTACTGAATATCGACGTGTTCGCTGATTATCAGGCAGACGATCTCCTTCTTCCGATCCAGGATGTTGTTTCTGAGGAAACCTACAGCAAGATGTATGATGCATTCCTTGCACAGTCTGAGGTAGACGGAACTGTATGGGCTATCCCGGATCTTGCATCCGCACGTGCTATGTACTATAACAAAGACATCCTTGATGCAGCAGGTGTAGAAGTTCCTACTACATGGGATGAGCTGAAAGCTGCATGCGAAGCTCTGAAAGCTTATGACGACAGCATTTATCCATGGGGTATCGATATGACAACTGACGAAGGTCAGGCTGCATTTGCATACTACACCTGGAACAACGGCGGCGGATTTGTTGACGACGACGGAAACTGGACCCTGAACAGTGCCGAGAACGTAGAAGCAATCCAGTACGCAATCGATCTTGTAAATTCCGGTTACACCAACACCGATCCTGCTAACGATACCCGTTACGATCTGCAGGATATGTTCGGCGCAGGCAAAGTTGCTATGCTCATCGCACCGAACAGCTTACCTACCTACATCGCTACAGGCGGAAATGAAGTAAACTACGGCGTTGCTTCTATTCCATCTAATACTGGCGAATCTGTTTCCGCAGGTGTTATGGACCGTTTCATGTGCTTCGATAACGACTACTCAGATGATGAGAAGGCTGCTATCTCCACATTCTTCGATTATTTCTATGATGATGCACGCTACACCGAGTGGGTTGATATGGAGGGATTCCTTCCGGCAACCAAGACCGGCGGCGAGGCTCTTGCAGCAGCAAACGAAGATATGGCAAGCTGGATTGACATCTTAGACAGCTGTAAATTCTATCCAACAGCAAAAGCTGAGTGGGCAGATGTAAAACAGGGTGTTATCAATGTTGAGCAGAACGCGCTTCTTGGCGGAGACGTTCAGGAATTACTGGATGACCTTCAGGCAGAAATCGCTGGCTGATCCGAATCCGCAGTATTCCCATTACGAGGAAGATAATGGGCCGGACTTACAGGTCCGGTCCATTTTTAAGTTTGCGAAGCAAACGCTACTTCTTGTGCCTGCCACAAGAAGGTTCTCCTTTTCCGTTTTTGCGCAGCAAACGGTAACGCTATTTTTACAAAAAGAGAGGTATCCCCTGTGAAGAAAAAATTCAAAAAAGTGGAACCTTATATCTGGATCTTGCCAAGTGTGCTCCTCATGGCAATTTTCATTCTGGTTCCCATTGTCTTTGTATTCCGTATGGCCTTAAGTGATGTCAGCAAAGCTGGTCTGATCAAGGGCTTTGCCGGATTAGAAAACTTCCGCAAGGTAACAAGCAGCCCTGTCTTTGGCATGGTCCTCAAAAACACCCTGGTATGGACCGTCGCCGTTGTAGGTATTTCCACATTGCTGGGCTTTATCCTTGCGATCCTTCTCAACAACGAATTTAAAGGCCGTAAACTGGCTCGTGCCATTGTTGTTTTTCCATGGGCTACAACCCTGATCGTTCAGGCCAGCATCTGGAAATTCATTATCGACACAGATTACGGTACTTTAAATACGCTGTTGATGAAACTTGGCATTATCGACCATGCCATCAACTGGACTCCTACTGCCGGGGCTTATTTTGCCTGGGAGATCGCCTGCGGTATTTTCGTTACCATTCCATTTGTAACCTTTACCGTACTTTCCGGTCTGCAGAGTATTGATGCCACCTATTATGAGGCAGCAGCCGTGGACGGTGCCAGCTACTGGCAGAAAATGTTCAAGATCACCATTCCGCTGGTGCGCCCGAACCTGACCATCAGTACCATCCTGAACATTATCTATGTATTTAACTCTTTTCCGATCATATGGACCATCACCAAGGGTGACCCGGCCAACCGTACCGACACTCTGGTTACCTATCTGTACAAACTGGCCTTTTACAACGGCAAACAGGGACAGGCAGCAGCCGTATCTGTTATCGGTTTCCTGATCCTTCTTTTCTGTGCCAGCCTGTACATGGTTTCCGTACTGAAGAAAGGAGACGAATAATATGGCAAGCACCAATGCTTCAGTTAAGAAAAAGAATACCAAGAACACAGTTTTGCGTGTTTTACTGTATGTAGTGATCATCGCGATCTGTCTCTTTACGTTATATCCTTATTTTGTAACTATCTGTACTGCCCTTAAGAGCCGCGCAGAGATCTTCTCCATGAATGGAACCATTTTCCCCATCAAGGCCATCTGGTCCAACTTCACAGATGTGTGGAAACTGGCACCAATGAGCAATTACATGCTGAACTCCATTGTAATTGCAGGCGGCTCCACTCTTCTGGCTATGCTCTGCGGCATTCCGGCTGCTTATGCCCTGTCCAGAATGAAATTCAAAGGTCAGACCGCTTTTCTGGGATTTGTTATCGTTTCCCAGATGTTTGCACCGGTTGTACTTCTGATCGGTATTTACAAGGTCATGATGGCTTTCCATCTTACCAACAGCATTATCGGACTCATTTTTATCAATGCTGCATTTAACCAGGCATTTGCCATCTGGTTGCTCCGCGGTACCTTCCTGAGCATCTCCCCGGAGATGGAGCAGGCAGCCACCATTGACGGCTGTAACCGCGTACACGCCCTTTTAAGGATCCTTCTGCCGGTTGCTACACCTGGTATCGTAACAGCGCTTATTTTCGTCTTTATCAACGCCTGGAACGAATATACCGTAGCACTGACACTGATTTCTACTGACACCTTCAAACCTCTGACGGTTGGTATCAACATTTTCAACGGCTACAATATGATCGAGTGGCAGTATCTGTTTGCTGCTTCCCTCTATGCAATTGTTCCAGTTGTGATCCTGTTCGTTGGAATCGAAAAAAATCTTGTTGGAGGACTCACTTCTGGTGGTGTCAAGGGTTGATTTTTATTTTTTTCCAAGTATAATAGAAAAAGATGCGGACGCGAGAAAGGGTTGCCCATGGCAGCCCTTTGTTCATGCCACTGCGGGTTAGAATCCATAAGCCATGGCAAGACAATTCTCCCTTTGGACACCACGCTGCAAATGGAGAATTCTGCAAGGCAGCATTCTTTCCTGTGTTACTGAGAACATTGTTCACAGTAACTATTTTATTGTACACTGTAAAATTTCACATAGTGAATAATCGTGATTATTTCACACATTTCGGGAACTCTATACAGGGTATGACCGGATTATTTCCCTGTTCTGCCGATGAAATTTCAGCACATTTCACAGATTTTTAAAATCAATGGTTTTCACCTTGACTTTTCTGTAGAATACTGTAATATTGATAGTGCACAACATCTAGTATGTAATTAAGATTTTGAACACAATATATGGAGGGATTTAACAACATGAGCACTGAGGTCAATGCAAACGTCATTAAACGAAATGGCGTGGAAGTTATTTTTGATAAGGCGAAGATCATCAACGCCGTAGAAAAAGCGAATGAGGAGGTTCCCAAGCTTCATCGGCTGAGCCATTACCAGATTACGGCACTTGCTGACATGATCGCCACTCGTGCTCTGGAATCCTCCCACGCAGTAAATGTAGAAGACATCCAGGATATGGTTGAGACCGGCATCATGGAGATGCGCGGCTACGAGGTAGCTCAGAAATATGTGCGCTACCGCTACAAGAGAGAGCTTACCCGCAAGTCTAATACCACAGACGACAGCATCCTTGCTCTTCTTGACCAGATCAATGAGAATGCCAAGCAGGAGAACTCCAATAAGAACCCTACCATTAACTCCACCCAGCGTGATTACATGGCAGGCGAGGTCAGCAAGGACCTGACCATGCGTGTTCTTCTTCCGGAGGAGATCGTGAAGGCGCATGATGAGGGAATCATCCATTTCCACGATTCCGATTACTATGCACAGCGTGAGCATAACTGTGACCTGATCAATCTTCAGGATATGCTCCAGAACGGCACTGTGATCAGCCAGACACTGATCGAGAAGCCGCACAGCTTCTTTACCGCATGCAACGTTACCACACAGATCGTTGCACAGGTAGCAAGTAACCAGTACGGCGGACAGTCCTTCTCCCTCTCCCACCTGGCTCCATTTGTAGACATCAGCCGCCAGAAGATCCGCAACAAAGTGATCGAGGAGCGCAAGGCCTGCGGCGAGCCCCTTGATGAAGAGATCATCCAGAAGGTATCCGAGCGCAGACTGAAGGACGAGATCCAGAGCGGTATCCAGACCATCCAGTATCAGCTGATCACTCTTATGACCTGTAATGGACAGGCTCCGTTTGTAACCATGTTCATGTATCTTGACGAGGTTCCGGAGGGACGTACCCGTGACGACCTGGCAATGATCATCGAGGAAGTGATGAAACAGCGTATGCAGGGTGTTAAGAACGAGCGCGGCGCATGGATCACACCTGCTTTCCCGAAGCTGATCTATGTACTGGACGAGGATAACATCCATGAGGATTCCAAATACTGGTATCTTACCGAGCTTGCTGCCCAATGTACAGCTAAGCGTATGGTTCCGGATTACATCTCCGCCAAGATCATGCGCCAGTTAAAGAATGGCAATGTTTACACCTGCATGGGATGCCGTTCCTTCCTTACCGTTGAGGAGAAACAGAAGAATCCGGACGGTTCTTACAAGTTCTATGGCCGTTTCAACCAGGGTGTTGTTACCATCAACCTTGTGGATGTAGCCTGCTCCTCAGAGGGCAATTTTGATAAATTCTGGGAGATCTTAGAAGAGCGTCTGGAGCTTTGCCACAGAGCACTCCGCTGCAGACATGAGCGTCTTCTTGGTACGGTTTCCGACGTTGCCCCGATCCTGTGGCAGTACGGTGCTCTTGCCCGTCTTAAAAAGGGTGAGACCATTGATAAGCTCCTTTATGATGGATATTCCACCATCTCCCTTGGATATGCAGGACTTCACGAAATGTGCATGAGAATGTACGGCAAGCCTCATACCGATCCGGAGGTTCGTCCATTCGCCATGAAGGTAATGCAGCGTCTCAATGACAAATGTGCCCAGTGGAAGGAAGCTGAGAACATCAGCTACTCTGTATATGGAACTCCAATGGAGTCCACTACCTACCGTTTTGCAAAATGCCTGCAGAAGCGTTTTGGCATCATTCCAGGGGTTACCGATAAGAACTATATTACAAACAGCTACCACGTTCACGTTACCGAAGAGATCGATGCTTTCTCCAAGCTGAAATTCGAATCCGAGTTCCAGAAGCTTTCCCCAGGAGGCGCCATCAGTTACGTAGAGGTTCCGAATATGAAGCAGAACATCCCGGCAGTTCTCTCTGTTATGAAGTTTATCTATGATAACATCATGTATGCAGAGCTGAATACCAAGAGTGATTTCTGTGATGTCTGCGGATATGACGGAGAGATCCAGATCAAAGAGGATGAGAACGGCAAGCTGATCTGGGAGTGCCCGAACTGCGGCAACCGCAATCAGGATAAGATGAGTGTTGCCAGAAGAACCTGCGGATACATTGGCACCCAGTTCTGGAACCAGGGACGTACCCAGGAGATCAAGGACCGCGTATTACACCTGTAAAATGAATTCTGCAATGTATAGCGAAGCATTCTCCTTACATTGCTAACATAAAAATCCGGACAGTCTTCTAATTTTCATGATTTTGATTTCTGTCCGGATTTCTTATATCTGAATAAACTGCCCAAAGCACATATTTATTCATTACAAAGTATATCCTATGCTCAAAAAGTGTCCGATAAGAATAATTAACTTTTTGTATGGGATGAAAAGAGGAATTTAACTATGAACTACGGAAACATCAAATCCTACGATATTGCAGACGGCACTGGCGTACGTGTCAGCCTGTTCGTGTCAGGCTGCAGGCACCACTGTAAAGGCTGTTTTAACGCCCCTACATGGGATTTTAACTATGGTGAGCCATTTACCAAGGAGACACAGAATAAGATCCTGGAACTGCTCGCTCCGTCTTATATAGAGGGATTTTCCCTTCTTGGCGGCGAACCCTTCGAGCCGGAGAACCAGCCGGTACTTGCGGAACTTTTGGAAGAGATCAAGCGCACTTATCCCGATAAATCCATCTGGTGCTATTCAGGCTATCTTTTCGATAAAGATATGATCCCCGGCGGCAGGATCTACACGCCGTACACAGACCGCATGCTCTCCTGCATTGATATTCTGGTGGATGGGGAGTTTATTCAAGAATTGAAGGACATTTCCCTTCAGTTTCGAGGAAGCAGTAATCAGAGGATCCTGCAGCTAGAGAATGGAAAATTGGTAAAGGAAGGGTTATAACCCTATAACCTTGATAAGCACCACAAAACAAGATTGCAAACCAAACTTGTTATCACGGCGAACGCCAGATTCTCATGCAGGATTCGCGTAAAATAAAAGAGAACCCAATAATTACTTGTGTATTTTATTTTGTTTTAATAAACAGCCACACCACTTGTAATTCATTCGGTTCTCTTTTTTATTTTTCTTAACTTTCCGTCTTCAGTTTCTCAACTTCTGCCAGAATACTGTTCATTTCATATGCTTTTAGCTGTTTCACTAATTCATCCATATTGATATTCAGCCGCATGTCATCCAGACTTTCCTGGATTTCAATATCGCGTTTCATAGTGGCAAGCTGTTCGCTTAAGTAGACCATCTCTTTATTAGTTTTCAGCGCTTTTAGCGGGCTTCTGCTGATTCCCAGATTTTCTTTCCAGAAAGTATTTAATTCTTTTTCTTTCTTAGCTACGCCTTCGCATTCCTCAATTACCTGGTAAATTGCATCCAATGTCTTGTACTCTTCCACTAGTGGTGCGGCAGCTGAGGAAACACCCTTACAGCCAGGAATACCATCTCCCGGGTCGCCTGTGATTGCAAGAAGCACCGGGATCTGCTCCGGGTATACGCCCTCCTCAGAATGTACAGTTTCCGGGGTATATTCAAACACGTTGGACGGAAGGGCCTCGTAAGCATCTTTTCCATAAAGGCCATAGGCATCTTTTAAGGTTTCCAGCTTATCCTTGGTTACCACTCTCCACATACGGGTATAGGGGCTTACCAGCTGGAAATAATCGTGATCCTTGGTCAGTACATAAGTCTGAAGCTCTGGTCCCTGGAATTTCTCCACCAGGGAGGCTGCATAGTCATCTGCCTCATACTCCGGGCTCATAAATACCGGGCAGCCAATGACCTTCAGGAATTCTTCCATCTGGACGAATTGCTCCTTTAAAGGCTGCGCCGTCTCCTTACGGTTAGATTTGTAAAAATCTGCGCCAAGCTGGGTACGGCGGAAGGTGTCCCGTGTCATATCGAAGGTAAATGCTACGTATTCTGGCTTCACCTTCTTATAGACTGCCAGAAGGGTGCGGAGCATGGTAAACATGGCGTTGGTATATTTTCCATCGGAGGTGTGTAAAATCTCCTGGTAGTGTCTCTCCTTCTCTTCGTCTGTCTTTGCGAAAAGGATGGATTTGGGCAGGTTTCCATAGTAGGAGGTAGACAGCATGGAGGAACCGTCGATAATAAGAAATTTAGGCATTGCAATTCTCCTTTGTTCATTATTAATAATGCTGCTATTGCTTGCAGCAATCAGCTTTTCGTCTTTTTATGGCTGAAATGTCCCGTTCTGTGATGCTGCTTTTTTACACGACTATTAGTCAAGCAGCCACTATACAATCTTTTTCTGATATTAATTGTATACGCCTAATTCAGCCTTTCGAAGCCCATTATAGCATAAATTTTACCCTACCCGAAAATTTTTACAAAAAAATTTCAAATTTCGTGTTATTTCTTCTCCCGGTTTTCGTATATATAGTGAAGGGAGCAAGAAATAAAATTATTTCCGAATCCCGCTTCTACGTAGAATGAGGAGGTCCTTAATGAAAAAAATAATTTTAACACTGTCCGGTATTTTCTTTGTGATTTTTACCGGATGCTCGCTGCTGATCTGTATGATTAGTGGAATTCCAACTTTTGAGCAGCCAGCTGCAACCTTTTATCTGGTGAAGGCCATTGTCTTATCCTTTGGTTTTCCGTTGATCGCCTTTGGTTTTTTCGCACATAATTTGTACTTGCACCGCAAATTAGAAATGAAAAACCAGCTGATCCGGAATTTCAGGGAAAGCATTCTGGCATACCAGAAATCCAGCTGCGGGGGCTCTTTGGAAGCCGCCAAGGAGTTCAAAGATTCTCTTACCTGTCTGTTTTGTGCTTTTGCTGAGGACGGAAAACTCAGCGAGGATGAGCAGAGGGACTTACTAGAATTTATAGACAAATTTTAAAAGAGGGACTTGCATGCTTTTAATCTGTATGGGTATAGCAGGCACTTTGCCATTAGTGCTCTGTGTCCTGCTGATGATGATCAAACGGAAAAACTTTTCCTACCGGCTTGGCCGGGACCTGGTGTTTCTGAGTCTGACGGGGTATTTGATACCATTTCAACTGATAAAATATCTTATGCCTTTGGATGTGCTGGAGAGTACCGACTCTCTGGATGTGATTGTGGACTATGTAAATTTTGACAATAAAGAAGCACTTTCTTACCACGGAATCTCTATTTGGATGTCTGACTGGGCTCTTATGATCGTATTATGCTGGCTGTTTCTTTTAACCGGTTTCAGCATTTATCAGTTCGTAAAGTACCATCAGCTCACGCGAAAGCTGAAAAGAATTACCGAAAAGAGAACCTGCTTCCTGCCTGGAACCGGAGATGTGGAATACTGCATTTCTCCACAAATCGGCTCACCGTATACGATTGGTTTCGTGAGACCTTTTATCGTAGTTCCGGAAAGCCTTGAAGATTCCAGGCTGTCAGAAATGATCATACGCCATGAATATTCACACCTGCGCAGCCATGACTCGTTGGTAAAACTGCTCTGCTTGTTAGCCATTTGCCTTCATTTTTATAACCCGTTAACTTTGCTTACGCTTTTACTCTACACCAGATTTTCCGAATACATTGCAGATGAAGCAGCCACAGAAGGTTTTACCTTGCAAGACTGCAAAGCTTATGCAGCCGCCCTCGTCACGCATTCTGGCAAAACCAGACAGGTTCCTGTAGTCTGGAGAAGCAACTTCGGGGGAAAGAAACAAACTATAAAAAGGAGAGTGGAATTGATTATGGCAAGAAATAGAAAAGTATCTAAGATTGGGACTGTTGCAGCGATTTTGGGTTCTGTGATCTTGAGTGGTAGTACGGTGTTTGCGTATGCACCGATGCAGACAACTGCTGCTCAGAATCAAGCAGACATTGAATCCATTGATTCATTAGGTTTTAATGCCAACAGCGCTAAGAATACTTTATGGAGTGATTCTCAAATTTATTTTAACTATCCAGATGGTACAACTCTATTAATCGATAATGCCACTATCGACACCAGAGCAATTATCTGCACACATGTATATGAGAGTGGTTATGCTGATACTCACACTTCCAAAAGTAATGGAGGTTGTGTTGTAAAAACATACAAAGCAAAACGATGCAAAAAATGCAATCACATTGTACTCGGTGACTTAGTAAGCACAACAACTTACGTAACATGCCCACACAAATAATCCTTACACCACTTTAATGGGAGGAAGCCGGTGTCCAGGAGGAGAGACAGAATCATATATCAAACTCAATTATATCGTATCTTCGTAAATGGTGAATAACCAGTCAACTTCCTTGCGTCTCCAAAAGATGAGATAATGGTGTGAAAAGTGTAAAAAGTGTGTTTCACACTTTTCACGAAAAACACCACAGGA